>JAKAAI010000040.1 GCA_021797055.1 Thermoplasmata archaeon
GGATCATAATATGTTCCCAGACCAAAGGGCGATACTTTAAATCCGGTATTTCCGAACTCCTTGTATTCCATCCAACCTCCATCGATTATATCATAATAGATGTTGTCTCATCGCGGTTCTAGTCTCTCTGCTTAGTTGATTCAGCAAATTTCCAAATGACAGGGTTTGACCTCATACTGTATGTCTTTGATCGCAGGATTGAAATCAATTCCAAACACATTAGAGGTAGGATGTAGATTGCAAGTTTTGGTCTTGAGAACATCGCGGTCAAGATTGAACTGCAGAAGTTAACGGGATCTTCGAGAGCTAAGAAATCCAGAACTTTTGGGCTAAACCCAAATTGCTTCATCTGCCGGTGACCGAAGATTACACGTTCCCTCTGTATTATGTAATCTCTTACATTATCAGGGACTAAATTCCTCACGATCGGATATTCGCTGAAAACGACATTGTAACCTGAAGATCTGATCTCCATGCATATGAACTCCTCATCGTTCACCACTTGGGGGATTCGCTTGATTAAATTGGTTCTGAATATCACTAGTTCACCACCATGAACTCCTTCACCCTTCCTGCTAATAATCCGGAGAAAACTGTCTCTTATGTGCCATAATAATTCACCGGTTTTGTTAACTATACTGGGCCTTTCAGTCGGGATGACCGGTGGCACGATCGCACCTACATTATTGTGAAATTGTGAAATTATTCTCTTGACCTCGAAAGAAGATACCTGGATGTCAGATGACATCATGAATAAAATATCCCCCTTCAAAAAATTCCTTGCTGCATTGAAAGCAGATGGTTTTCCCAGTCTTCTGTTCTCCCTTACAAGGGTTACCCTGCCAGAGTACTGCTCAAGGAAACTGTAGGCTACGGAATTGGATGAACCATAAGATACCACAATCTGGTCAAAACCGGCGTCTAAAATTACTGGTATTAGGTTTCTGAGACCAATTTCGTCGTCATATGAAAAAACAAGTGCTTCTGCTATCATGAAGACTCACCTGACGCCATCCTTTTAAGCATCCGGTATTTTTCTGAGTCAAGTATAAAATAATCCTTCGAAGTGAGCGTTTTGAATGCTTCCGCCGATTTGCCGTTCTTTTTAAGTGTCATATTAACGAAAAATCCCTTCAGTAGGAGGAATGATGACATTGCTGAAAATAGAACTGCCCTGCGGATGCTCAGTCTGCTTTCCTGACTTCTTTCGTTAAAAATATTTCCCTTTTTTCCCATTATGGAAAGCAAATATCTATAAAAATCATGACCGTGGACAGGTATTACATGATTGGCGTCTGATATGATCAGATCTTCTTCTATATTGGAAAAATAATGTATTGCATATGACTTAGACATACATAGAGAGATGCATATATCGTGCATCTTAAGTGATCGTCTGAGAAGAAATGCACGTGCAATAACACTCCATAAGGCATCGTCTTCAGTTATGAGAAAAATATCAACATCATCATTCTCCTTTGGTTCGTAGGATACGGACCCGCTGATTCCAGCAAAAACGATTGTATCCTGACGCAGTTTGTCGAGGAATTCAAGACCGTATTTAATTTTGGATAGTTTTAGATCTGATTCCGAACAGCTCCGGTCACTTGATGTTTCCCTGGAACCTGACATTTAACTTTATTATCAAATCAGAGATATTACCCTTTTGCTTCTATTATCATTGTATAGGAAAAATTTTCTGCTTTTCACTAAAAATGTTTATTCTCAATCTTTCGATAACTGATTGTGAAACGCTTTAAACTTGAGGTGTTTTCCCTGATGCTTGCAATTCAGATCTCAGCAGGTCTGTACCTTACTTTCTTTGATTCAATTCTTAAAACGTTCGGTTATATTCACTGGCTTGCACTGATTGGCTACCTAGCACTGGACATTATTCTGTTGTCTCTTCTCGTCCTGACAAGGAAAAATGTGATGACCAGATATATTGGCTTTTTTTCAGCCCTTGGAACAGTAGCCATGGTGGCAGATGCACTTCTGGGCCTCCCCGTTTCTAAATACAAAACAACTTCAATAAATGCGATTGCCTATTTATTTGGCTTTGGTGCTTCCGGGACGGGGAGTTCTTTTGGAGTTTCATTCGCCTTCACCACGCTTCTTATATCATCTGGATTGACGGCGGTGCTTGCTTCCGGCAGATTTTGAAATCTTAGGACAAGTTTTAAATTGATCCGTATTTTATTCTTCCGACAGAGCAATGAAGATGACTTACTTTGTAAATATAGAAAAACCTCATCTGCAGATGTTCCATGTTGAAATGGTAATTGAGGAGATAACTGAGAGTGAGATTACACTTACGATGCCGGCATGGACACCTGGCAGTTATCTGATTCGTGACTTTTCCAAAAACATCAGGAAATTTGCGGCCTGTGGGAAGGATGGGACGCCACTGGAAAATAAGAAAAAGGACAAGCTCAGCTGGAAAGTTGCCACTGGAGGCAGAACAGAGCTGCGCATATCATACAGCGTATACGCTGACGAGCTTAGTGTCAGGACATCCCACATGGATGCATCACACGCCTTTATCCTCGGAACAAGTCTCTTTATGTACATGGAAGGCTACAAAGATCAGACTGTTGAGGTCGATCTTCACCTTCCTGAAGGATGGCATGCAACAACCGCCCTCGATAAGATTGGAGATGGCAGATACCGGGCAACGAATTACGACATACTTGTGGATTCACCAATCGAGGCCGGTACCCATGAAGATTATTCATTCACGGTCGATGGAAAAGAACATGCAATTGCTCTCTACGGTGTAAAGGGTATTAATTTTGAAAGGCAGGTTGCAGACATCAAAAAGATTGCCGAGACCGCTATAAAGGTGTTCGAGCATGTGCCATTCAAGAGATATGTATTCATCATACATGCATATCCTGGAGCTCAGGGGGGAGGTCTGGAACACAGCAATTCCTGTGTCATATCGGCAGATATTTATAACATAATACCGGGTGAGAAATATGATCGTTTCCTCTCTGTCGTATCACACGAGTATTTTCATGCATGGAACGTAAAGCGAATCAGGCCAGTAGAGCTTGGTCCTTTCAATTACCGCGAGGAAAATTACACCACCATGCTGTGGTTTTCTGAGGGATTCACAGAATATTTCGGGAACCTGATACTTTATCGTTCAGGTCTGATTGACAGGAAAAGATACTTTGAACTGATATCGAACATGATCCATGACATTGAAACACTTCCAGGAGCTCTTGAAACTTCGCTTGCCGATTCTTCTTTTGACACATGGATAAGACTCTACAAGCCATCGCCAGACGATATGAACAGTTATGTTTCCTACTATCTCAAAGGAAATGCTGCCGGTTTATTGCTGAATATAAACATGATAGCATCAACATCCGGTTCGGTAACAATTGATTCGCTTATGAAAGCTCTATACGAGAGATTTCGAAAGGACGGGAAGGGTATAACAGAAAAGGACATAATTAACATAACAAATGATCTCACCTCTCTGGATTTCAGGGAATTCTTCCAGAGATATATCAGAGGTACTGATAAGATCGACTTTGACAGTGAACTATCCAGGGTAGGTCTTTCAATTGCCAGAAAATCAACATGGAACAGTTCTGGCTCGAATCTGTCCACAACTGGGATGCTCTTAAAGAAAGAAAACTGTTCATTCCGGGTATATTCCGTTCTCAGAGGCTGGCCTTCCTATGATGCTGGAATAAACGCGGGAGATGAGATTGTAGCGGTCAACGGAAACAGATTTACGGATACAAACACAAAATCACCTGGCAAGAATTCCTTTTTTCTGTTTGATGCGCTTATTGTCAGCCCTGGGACGGACGTCAACCTGAGCGTCTTCAGAAGAAACTCTCTGATATCTTTGACTGTCAGGACTGCACCACCACCCAACGACAGCTACGAGATAAATGAGAACGAAAAGTTATCGCCCGATGCAGCGAGGTATCTTGAAGTCCTTCTTGCAAAATAGCCTCACATCAGTTGGACAGCTGCAACTCCATTTATCTTCCTCATCTCCGGCAGCAGGTCAGCAGGTACCGGCCTGTCTGTCACTATTATGGCTGTGGGTTTATCTGTCAGTTCAGGATCATCTGCAATGACCTGCCTCACGTTTATACCCCGCATGGCAACTATGGTAAGTGCGGATGCGATGATTCCGGGTCGATCCTGTTGTTCTGGTATGATCCGTATGACGCCTAGGCCCATTTTGGACGATGAAACGCCAAGGTTTGCCACCGGCACAAGATCGGAAAAAAAAGCAAGTAGCTGCGGATCACCGGCTATATGGTTAACGGCTCCTATCACAACCCTCCTGTCAACATGTACTGCCCTGGAAATCTGCCCCGCTGACATCTCTATGTCTCCACAGTGAATCTGATAGACCCCGTCCAGCCCCTTTCTTATACTGAGGCCCAGCTGGAGAAGTGTCTGTGCTACCTTCAACTGAGAAGGGAGTCCATTGAATTTTTCCTTAAGTATGGGCCACATGATGACTAGGATGGTGGATCTGTTATACCATCTTCCGATACCTGTATGACCACTTCGCCCTCTGGAAGGCTGGGTGAGTCAATAAGCCGCGCAATCCTTCTACCCGCTTTAGACTTTCTAAGGTATATCCTGAAAGTCGCTGTATGACCAACGATGTTCCCGCCTATCGGTGCAGTTGGATCACCAAAAAATACATCCGGCCTGGCGGAGACCTGGTTGGTGACTGCTATAACAGCATTGTTTAGAAGCCCGAATTTGAGGAGATCATGCATGTGTCTGTTGAGGAGCTGCTGTCTCTCAGCGAGCGACCCCCTACCCATATATTCAGCCCTGAAATGGGATGTTAGTGAATCAACTATCAGGAGCCTTATGTTCTTGCCCTTCGCTTCATCAAGTGCCTTTTCTGCGAGAAGGATCTGATGGTGTGAATTATATGCCCTGGCCACCTGTATTCTTCTGAGTGTTTCATCTGGATCCAATCCGCGCGCCTTGGCCATCTGAACTATTCTTTCCGGGCGAAAAGTGTTTTCTGTATCGATGATCAAAACGTCACAGTTGAAGCCGTTCATATCTTCAGGAGCTGTAGCGTTGACAGCAAGCTGCTGCATTATCTGTGTCTTTCCGGATCCAAATTCGCCAAAAAATTCTGTAATGGATTGCGTTTCGAGACCGCCTCCAAGCAACTGATCAAGACCATGCGAGCCGGTAGTCAGTTTCTTGACCTGCTCCCTCCTTTTCATAATCTCTTCACCAGTTTCGAAGTTACCAACATCTGCAAATTTTCTGGCAGCTGCTATTATCTTGATTGCGGCACCTTCCCCAATACCCGCTACCTCTGATAGATCTTTTGGTGAAGCGACCGCAAGCATCATTACATCGTCATAACCGGTTTCCCGAAGCTTCTCGGCGGTTGCCTCTCCTACGCCCGGGAGATCCTCTATTTCTACTTTTTTCTCCGTATTTTCTGCCCTGTCTGCCTTATCTTCTTTAGCCAAATAATTCTCCTCCAATTCTGAGAGCGCTATCTGTTCTCGATATAGAATCTTCTCTGTCACAAAGATTGAACATCGCCCTGATTGCATCTATATTCTCAGGTACGACGTCACTTTCCTGATGGACTGCCTGTATGAAGTTGATTCTGGTTCCAGTGACCTTTATGCTCTCTTTCCAAACGAAAATCTCGAAAAGGTCACCCCTTTTCCTCCCCAACTCACGGGCATAATCCATTACCTGAGCTGTTGAGGATTTACCATCCTTTCCAGTTGAAACTATTATCCTTTTCTTTGCAGAAAGAGCTGCAACTATATCCTCTGCTTTTGCAGTATTCGATAGAACAGCATTGACGACATGAACATGCATCAGTGTTGTTGGCGCCTTTACTGCAACTGTCTGCACATTCAGTCCAGGCATGACTGTCATCAGATCAGGGCCGTGATGCGACGGAAAAGAGAGACCTGGTTCAAGTGCGTTTATTGGTCCCTTGGTGCTGTCATTCTGATCCGTTGCTCTTCTGATAAGAGTGGCATATGCAGACTCTATACCGGCAGTATCCCTGATAGTGGATAATGTTCTTGCCAGACCGGTTGTATTACAGGATACAACCCTCACGTATTTCTTTCCAACCGATGAATTAAAATTGGAATATGCGTTAAAACTTGCTTCCGCGATCTCTGCATCCTCCCCTCCCTGAAAGATTGCACGGACACCTGCATCTTTGTACTTTTTTAAGTTTGTTTCACCCATACCTTCAGGTGTAGCATCTATTACAACGTCGCAATCCTGTATCATATCATCTACTGTTCCGGCAGCATCGATTCCAGCAGCCGAAAATGTTTCCATTGCCTTCCTATCCGGAACAAATATCTTGTAGTTCCTCGAGGCAATCTTAGCAACATAATCAGGCCTGGTTTTTGAGATTCCGACAACATTCATGTCATCCTGAAGCATCACGGCATCGGCAACCCTTCGCCCAATTGTTCCATAACCATTAATGGCGACATGAATCATTGATCATGATCACGAGTACTGATATAAAATATACTCGGTTAATATTATATCACAGTGAATGCGATTTGTACACCAGCGGCTATATTGTATGCATAGATAATAGAAATTCAATCTTTATTTATTCAGATTCTAGAGATATTCCGTATACCTCAGCGGAAAACACAGAATGGATGTGTGCGGATAGAACGTATGAGAAAACAGCATAATTTGAGTTTATGCTTATTGCAGGATCAGATGACATCTGCCTGGCAAGACTCTGGTTAAATAAACTGAAGTTGATTCCACTTATGTTTGAATTGTAGACAAAAGTTGTCTGTGATGCTGTACCTAAGATGGTGTTTGGTGGCAACGAGCTATTATCAATAAAATAGTAGTAATATGTGCCGTCAAAAACTATTACCGGCCCAAAGAAGCAATTAGATGGGCTGGTTAAGCTCTCGTTTAATTCTGTACCCTGCACAGTGAGATTGTAACGAAGAGTGTATGAATCCCTGACAAGCATGTCAAAATTAATGGATGCGTTAAGCGCGCCAAATACGCTGTCGTTTGTTGTCTTGGAAAAGATGAACCCATCACTGACCGATTGCATTCTGAGTCCACCTGGTTGTGAGGAATAGAAACTCCAGTCAGGAAATTGCAGAACTGAATTCTGATACGTAATCGGATAACTCATATCGGGATTGTAAAGTGGAAAAGAGTGACTGGTTGAAATGTTCTTGATAGAATATTCTGTGCAGGCTAAAGTGTTGTAAGCCTGGATCGTGATCGATTTTGATGTCGCAGGTATGAGTGAAGTTACATTTTCAGGGAAAATATTGACGCTGTTATATCCTGCGTGTATGTAGGGATCCGAGGCGTACCATGGAAAGCCATTAGCACCGGAGCTTGAAACCTGTAATTCACCGGATGCAAAAATCCTGTAGTTCATCTCTACCGTCTCTGGATCACCGTTTGCCGGATTATATGAAATGTTGAGCCTTATCATTGTTACATTTCCCTTGATCTCAAAGGGATTGCCTACTGCCTCAATGCCGTTTATCTTCAGAGGAAGTGTATTTGGTGAATAAGAATATACTCCAGCCGATACAGCTATACCCGCAAAGACAATCGCAACAACAGCTGTTGCGGCCAGTTTCCTTTTTCTGGAAAAATACCTGAAAAACCGGCTTGCACTAAGAAATACATGTTTTTTCACTGAGCTGAGTCCTGATGAGCGCCTTGATGTTATGAAATCAGGAAGAACCAGAATAATTAGAACTGGCCAGTAGATTATATATGTGATCAGAGACCTGAATTCCATCAGGAAAATTATAACTGGAAACGCAAAGAACGCATATTTTAGATTGTCATAGTATATAATGTATATTGCAAGAAACATGACTGTAAGGAGCGCAAGTGCTATAGAGAAGAATATCGTGCTCACATGTATTATGCCTGTAAAATCAAGAATTGATGGCCCGATACCTGTGCCAACAACACTCTGGAACTGGATTGATACTACGTTTACAAGCCAGTCATGGGCGTTTACGAGAATATAAGGGAGGTTTACGCCCAAAAATATAGCGGTTGCAAGTACCATGAAATATGATATGTATTTCTTGTTGCCACCACTTTCCCTGTAGAGGAAATATAAATAGAAAGGCAATATTAATGCAGGGATCTGCTTGAATGCAAGTGCAAGACCGTAGAAAGAGCCGGAAACCATCGGTTTCTTTCTCAGTGCAAACGACATGCCCAAAAAGAAGACCCATATTATACCGGTCACTCCGTTAACAGAGAAGAATGCATATTCGAAAATTGTTGCAAACACAATTAAGACAACTGCGTTCCTTGATTCAATCTTGTATTTCCTGAATGTTCCGTATAAAAGAAAGTAGGTGGCTACATCAAATGCAAGTACCACGGTATAGGATGGGACCCCGAGAAGAATCGCAGGGATGAACACTATGGCTGCAAGTGCCGGATATTCAAAATAATTAGCAACACCCCCTGACAGAAGAGGAGTTGTAAAAACTTTATTAGCGAGCAGGGTTGGCACCACGCCAAGCATGTTGGAGTTTATGTATGGATCGATTCCATGCAGGGAAAGATAACCCGCATAGGTATCTATCAGTATCTCATCTGAATTTGATGTCGGGAAATATTGAAGATATATTGCTATCAGTGCTATGATAGACAGAATAAAAGCAAGATCTATCATTAGGGTAAAGTGCTTGACCTGCTCTTTTATCGAGAGGGCGTAGAGGAGAAGAATACCGCTCATTATTATAAGCGCCCAGACTGATACAAGCGCGACTATATTCAGATAACCCGCTAGGTACCAAATCAGGAAAGAGAAATTTATCAGAAATATAGCCATCGCTATGTAGCCCAGACGCCATTTTTCGATTTTCCTGTCACCTTCTTCTGGCAATCTGTTCTCTGGAAGTTCCTGATTACCTGCTTTTTCTTCCATATAACTTTAAGGTGGTATATATTGAAGAGGGTGTTATAAGTTTTTATCAAATTTGATTCTTTGTCAGACATTTCAGAATGTCTTACGCTGACAGTAGCCGGATCGACTATTACTCCAGAAGAATTATAGGATCAATCACATTTCGAGAAAAATGCGAATAAGTGTAGTTATTGTAATTATATTCCTTATTACATTATTCCCGTTAACGGTAAATGGTCAGAATAGCACACAGTCTGGTCAATTGCTGAGCTATTCATTCAGTTCACAGGAACCCGGGTCCTTTCCAGCCAATACAAGCGCATTCTTCTTTTCTGATTCTGGAAATGTCAAGGCTGTGTCGGCATACATAGGTAACCAGCTCTTTGGAAATGGTCTGGGGGTGACCACTTGCAATTTAACTGCACCTGGTTTTCTTGACATAAAATCTCCAGATTATCAGGATAACTATACATTAAACATGTCGTTTTCATGGAACAGTTCAATTAATTGTGGACTGGCTGAAAACGATATAATAATTTCTTACGGTGGCAGGGTAATTATGAATGTCTCATTCGGCCCAGAACTTGGTTACTACATATTTTCCTATAATAACGAGAAGCAGAAAGTTGCGGCAGACCCTAAAATAAACCACTTGTGTAACCTGAGTATTTGCTTCAATCCTGCTTTGAACGGCAGCTTCGTTTCGTTTTACAGTGTTGGTTCAGGATTGGTATTTCCATTCTTTTATCCTTCGCTTATCGGTACTGGATCAAATCTATCCATCCTGGTCGGAGGTGAAGTCTCTTATATAGCACTTTATTCGATTTCAATCTCACCCGGCCCATCTTTTCACGCACAACAGGTTGATCACACACGTGTGCCTTTTGGAAGAGTCGGATATGGCAATGACTTCAGCAGGCATTATAAGGATGCGTTTTACAACAGACAAACCAACTCAATTATTGGTTTATCGTCAGGAAACGAGATAGGTGCATTTAATCTTTACAATCAGAGCTACTTCAACCTTACCGGGCCAGTGAACCTGAACGGAAATTTGTCGGTTATTTACGCTAATAGCAGCTCTGAAATTTCGTATTACATAGAAAATAGTACTGAATCCTGCATTGTTAACGTGTATCTGAAAAATTTTTCTGCAACTTCCATGAGGATAACTGGAAGAATAAATATGCCAGCAGGAATGCTCGTCAATAATGGGAGTTACACTGTCTTTGGAGGCGGTGGTATTTTAGGTCTGATCAGACAGGGTTCATCCACCATCACCGAATCTTTCCTGGGTACGAGCCGGGGAGCGACTCTGCTTTCTGCTGCTCCGGTAGGTAACCAGACGGATTCGTTCTGGATACTGAATCAAACATTATATTCCATCAATTTTTCCGATTCAACGGGTGCCATCAGCCAGCAAACATCATCTGATATAAATCTGAATTACTCGTATGTTGGCAATATTCACAGACTTTCATCTGGTGGAGTCATATCCTCAATCATATCTTACGACTTTAACTCCGGACTGGTTGTCTTTTCTGATGGTTCTCTGGTACCTGTTGGGATAGATTTCGGTTCTCCGGTAAACATATCTTCATTATCTCCTTCGGAATTTTTGGTTTCATCCTCCGGTATAATTCTTTACTCAAATTCAACTGGCATCTCTGAATACCCCGACCCTTCTGCATCTTACGGTTTTTATTTGCCAGCAGGTGAAGAAGGATTCATTGGCTTCAACCAAACCTCGCTATCGTATTACTACAACCTTGATGGAAAAGAATTCTGCGGTTCAGAGCCCACTGCGGTCGTAAATGCGAGTTATGTCCTTACGGGAAACAGCACACTGAATTTCGAAATTGGACAGAGCACACCATTAATTGCAGATCTCATGATTGGGAATCTCTCTTTAGTAGATTCCGGTAAACCATTCATTGTTGATTCGAGTTTATTGAAGAATGGAATGTATAATGGGTCATTAAAACTGCAGGCATTCTCAGGGTTCTCATCAGTTTATAATTTCACTGTTTTTGTCGATACAGGCGAACCGGAGTTGAACCTGAATATCGCGAATGGATCATATATCTCACAAATTTTTGGCTTGAGATTGAATTTCACTTTCTGGACTGGAATAAAGTACGTTAATGTAAGCTATGAAAACTACACGCTTGATCTTTCAGGTATAAACCAAACTGTTCCATTACATTTCGGCAATATAACCGGAAACATGAGCATACGGATTGTCATGACTGATGATCTTGGCATTTCACATGTTTATGAATTTACTGTGTATGTGATACCGTCAACCGTTTCTAATTTCAGTTTTTATCCCAGTAATGGAACATATTTTAATTCAACAAAGCCAGAAATATACTGGAGTCCTGTCCAATATGCGGAATATTATGTAATCAACATAACCTCAGATAAATTAAATTATTCTGCCATAACGGATAATGACTCCTTATCACCAAAACTTGAAAACGGAACGTTTCATATTTCAATCTTTGCTATAATGCTTGACGGTTCAGAGATAAATCTTACTACAAGAACATTCTATGTGATGGATTACGCACCATTGATATCGCTCAGTAGAAGCACTGGCAGATTCTATTCATTTTATGGAAATTCAAAAAACAATTCCCTTTACATATCAGCAACAAGCAATGTTACATCTGATATGTTGTTTTCAATAACAGGACCATCCGGAGCGCCAATATATCTAGTAAATTCTGAGAATGCTGTGCAGTTCAACTCTTCCAGTGATCGATATCTTTTCACTTCGAACGGCAAATATAATTTCAAAATATCTTCAATCGGTAAGAGTGGACTTGAAAACTCTATCGTATTCAGCATATCAGTCAATAATACAATCCCCTCCCCTGCATTGGATGGTATTAAAGCACTCTACACGAATATGACTGCTTTAAACCTGAATATCTCAGGTCAAAAAAATGTATACTGCACTTTTATCCTTTACTTCAGTGGAAATGAAGTGGAGGAGGTTTCAGGCATTTCCGCACAGTTTACACTTTCGATGGGTACAGGTCGATATGTTCTTATCACAAATGTGACGTCTGAATGGGGTAACTTCAGGAATTCCACTGTTCGGGTAACCTATGAGACAGCAGATCCTGTAATTAATGTGAGTGTTAATTCGTCAGCTGGCGGCTATCTAAGTTACAGAATTTCAGATTCAGCACCGCTTCAGGAACTATACATCAAGTATCTTGGGAAAACAGTTAATCTCGATCCTGACAATAACTCAGGTATTTTCTCACTGAACCTCAAAAGGAATTCGGCATTCAACGCATCCCTATACGCTAGTGACAAGTGCGGGAACGCTGCAGAATTGAACTTCAGTGTTTCGATCGAACATTATGTAAACATAACCGGTGCATCATTTGATGGATATTCCATCTTGGGTTTCTCATTATTTTCAATTCATCTCTCTGGACAGAACGTTGAAAATGCAACTGTTTCGATTTCTTATGGACGTGAAAGTTTAAAAGGGACAGCACTGTTTGATTTATTAACACCGTTTGGTTATTCTGAGGCGACTGCCTATGTGAATTACCAGAACACAACACTGGTATATCATAAAAAGATATTTTCAGTTGGCTGGTACCCTTTGATTGCAGCTGCATTTCTCGCCGCCGCTTACTTTGCATATGGAAGAATCGGGGAAAATAAGGATGACCGAGAAATAGCGGACTTTGTTCTTTCATGCGACGGAATGAGAATAAAGGCAGCCATTAAATCCGCTAAAAAAAGGAGGATCAGCAGGCATTCAATCCGGAGTTCTCTGGAAGCTCTTTCAAAGGAGGGATCAATTGAGATTGGTATGGATCCGGATGGAAAAGAATATATTATCAGAAAAGGGGATGATTGATAAATTTATGAATTGTAAAATAATCAGGAAAGATGAAAATTTCTGATCCTGGAAATATTGGTAACCTTACAGTAAAGAACAGGATTGTAATGGCGCCAATGATCTCCAACCTTGCAAACCCGGATGGTTCCACAAACGAAAACCATATTGCATACCTAACGGCAAGAGCGAGAGGTGGCGCGGGTCTGATAATCACTGAATATACTTACATTGATAGCATTAATGCACGGGGATCCAGGAATCAGTTGGGTGCATATACGACCTCCTTTGTGCCAAAATTGAAGAGGATAACTGAATCGATCCACGCCAATGACAGCTTTGCGTTTATGCAGCTCGTTCATGCCGGCGGAAAAGCGCTCAGGATTGAAAACAGGGCAGCTCCCATGGCACCATCTGAAAAAGACTATATGGGCAGCATTTCCCGTGAAATGACTGATGACGATATAGAAACTACTATAAGGCATTTTGAAGCTGCCGCAAATGTTGCCAAACTCGCAAAATTCGACGGTGTAGAGATTCATGGAGCACATGGATACCTTGTGCACGAATTCATATCACCGTCGCTTAACACACGAAACGACCGGTATGGCGGATCTTTCGAGAAGAGACTGAAATTTCCCCAGATGGTGATAGATGCGGTCTCGGGTATAATCGATAACGTTGGAATCAGACTGAGTTTGTATGAGGACGATCCTGGTGGGTTTCAACCGGATTACGGGCTTAAGGTGGCTGAGTCCCTTAAGAATATAAAATATGTTCATTTTTCCGCCGGAAATTTCTACCCGCCTGGTTCCTCAGCGTCCTTTTATTCAAATGAGGCGCATATAGCAGAGAGGCTTCCCAGAAAGCCGGATATTACAACAATGCTGGTCGGTTCGCTGATCGGGAATAATAGCATAAATAAAGCACTGCAAAAAGCAGATTTTGTGTCCATAGGAAGAGGGATGCTGGCTGATCCTGCCTTTGCTGGAAAAGTTATCAGTAATCCTGATCTTCTGCGACCATGTATCAGATGCAACCAGGGATGCCGGGATCTCGCCTTTGGTGAGGTTAGATGCACCGTGAATCCTTCAACTGGCCATGAGAGGGATTTGCTGCCACGGTTCAGTGGAGAGGTAAACATTGCCGGTGCCGGAATACAGGGCCTGGAGGCTGCACTTTACGCATCAAAAACCGGCCTCCGAGTAATATTGCATGAATCCTCTCCAAAAATAGGAGGGCAGATAAACATGATAACTGATCCATTCAAGAAAAAGGCATTCCTGCCCCTTCTGGATTACTATAGAAACGCACTGACAAAAGCAGGCGTTACGATAAACGTAAACAGCAGTTTTCAGGGCGAAGGGATCTATTGTCTGCCAAAAAAGACATATCCAGATATTCCAGAAAATGCCGAAAGAATCATGAGCAATATATATCAGCATCATGATCGGATGCTTGAAATGAGCGAGAAAAAGAAGATAACTGTGGGCATAAAGAGCCTTTCTTCTTTGGACAGGGCAAGGGCACAGTCCTTTCAGAAAATTGCATCCGAAAAGGGGATCACTTTTACGGATAACGGTGAATTCGATTTTTCTTTGCTGGACAGCAACCAGTATGACATATATCAGGCAATGATTCTTGGGAGAAATAAGGTGAAAGAATACGTATCTGATCATTCGAATGAATTCCTATAATTTTTCTTCATTCGGTACAGAATCCTAGTGCTAAGTTGCCCAATTCTTATTGTAAAGTATAAAGCTTAAAAGCGATCTTGATCTTGGAAAAAGATCAAGAAATATCATATAGTGATTTTTGATTTGGCTTTTCTGCATACATGAATAAAAAACTGTCATCATCATCTGTCGCTATCGCGCTTCTCCTCCTGGCATTTATTCCTGCAATAGCATCTGCTTCAACTCCACCACTGCCTCCGGAACCTACTTCCCTCCCCTCGATCCCATACATGTACAATGGTACAATATACAGTGTCGTTTCGAGCGACTGGATAACTGATATCAATACAGTATACAACAGCAAATCGTATGTTTCCTATAACTGGACCGGTAACGCAACTGAGGATCTGATCCTGTTTGATTTGAGTTATACAGGTTTAAATCCATACGGACAGCAGATAATTGAGAAGCTCTCTGAGATAGGTGCACCATCCACAGCTAATTTCACGAAAGCTTTCAATGATACAAAGAACCTGCCTTCACAGATTAAAGATTTCACTAACATTCAGGCCCTTGATTCTGGTGCTTATCCAGGTTTTTCATGGTCTGTGCCGAAGATCAAGAAACCGGTGACCGAGGATATCTATGTTGGAGTATTGGTAGCAATAGTAGCCTCTATTTTTGTCCTGTATTTCGTTTTCAACAGAAGACGTTAAGCACAGATTCACGATTAAGACAACAGATAAATACGGAATCAATTTATGGCGGTTGATCGAATGCAGGATAGATTTGTTGTCGGGGTAACCGGAGGCTCTGGAACCATATTGGCTCTGAGGCTTCTGGAAAACCTGAAAAACTATGAAACACATCTTGTAATAAGCGAAAATGCCAAGACGGTAATGGCAGAAGAAACTGGTTTCCCTGCTGAAAGGATGCTGAGTCTTGCGACCTATACTTATGACGACAAGGACATTGCGGCAAAAGTTAGTTCTGGGAGCTTTATATTCAATGCGCTGGTGGTGATACCGTGCAGCATTTCAACTCTAGGAAAAATTGCATCAGGAATATCAGACACGCTGACTACAAGGGCATGCGCAGTCGCCTTGAAAGAGAGGAGGAGAATGATTCTTGTTCCAAGGGAGATGCCATACAGCACAATAGTTCTTGAAAACATGCACAAGCTCTCACTCGCGGGCGCAATTATTGCAGCGGCAAGCCCTGGGTATTATACAAAACCAAAAACAGTCGACGACATGGTTAACTTCGTTGTGAGCCGCGTCCTTGATCTGATGGGTGTCGAAAACTCACTCATAAGAAGATGGAGATCTGGTGACTCGTAGATATTTCACAGACCATATGTTAGGTAGATTGACGAGATGGATGAGGCTGCTAGGTCTTGACACCGAATACGCGAGCGCCGATCTGGATGATTCAACAATTGCGAAAAAGTGCGAGGAGACAGGCAGAATCCTGCTGACAAGAGATAGAGAGCTGCATCGCAGAAGTGGAAGTTCTATCCTGATAGAATCAACCGATCATATCGATCAGATAAGACAGGTTATCAGGACGATCAAACTGGATGAGGAGCTGTACTTTACAAGGTGCCCGGCATGTAATGCTGTGTTGGAAGACGTACCCTCAATATCTGTAAGAGGAAGTATTCCCGAGGGAGTAATTGACCGGCACCAAACTGTAATGAAATGCCCCGATTGCGGAAAGATATACTGGAAAGGCGATCACTACAGGAATATACTGAAGA
>JAKAAI010000004.1 GCA_021797055.1 Thermoplasmata archaeon
TAACGGAGCCGCCAAAGGAGCCTGATGAGCTGAGGGGGGAATAATAGAAAGTTGTGCTTGCAGGCAAGCTATTCGAATATACAAGAGATGAATACGTTAGCGTTGATAGCAGAAATAGAGAAATCACTAATAGTGAACTACCTTTCTTCATTGAAGACAATGTACAGGTTTCTATTTAATATTTTCTTTTAATAAATAAATTGTTTGAAATATATTGAACTAGCAAAGTGTGTTAGAACATTGGGATCACTGATCTATAGCCGAAATATCTTGTCCTCAGATAGCCAAGTTTTCCAATTCAAGTAACTCATGATTTTCTTTCGGCAGAGGAAATTGCAACTACTTGCCTTTTAATCTGTTTAAGAGATATATTGTAAATCATTTAATACAGTACTCTTTTATTTTACAAGTCTCGCGGTAGAGCTGATAAAATCATGGCATTTTAATGTTTAAACCATATTGAATAACCAGCTTTTGTCCCATCCAGAAGATCTGATGATCCTTACAGTTTAATAGCAGATTTAAGATATGGACACATTTGAATGAAAGTGTTCCAGAAGAGTCTTCTCCTAAGATGCAGTTCGTGAAATCCGCGGTTATTCCTTCCTTATTACTTGGCATTACACTTTCAATTTTTTCCGCACTTTTTTTCGCTTTAAGAGACTACTTGATAATATTGACCGATGCAAAATACCTGATCTTTGCATCCTTTGGTTCAACCGCTTTTATCATGTATTTGATGCCAAAATCTCCATCAGCAAAGATATCAAAGTTTGCTAAAAGCTATGTTGCTGCTTCCCTTATAGGGTATGCGGGCTTGTATTTAGCAGGATATTTGGGGATTTTTGCTGCGATTGCAATTGTCGAAACGTTTATAGCAATTACTATGGTCGCGCTCAAGGCTGAACACCCACCGGCAGCTGCGATAGGCCTGGTATTTACAATAAACAGGGTTGGACTGGCGGGAATTCTTTTAATAATTATCGGTATTCTCACAATCAGCGGTCTGACCATTCTTATGAAAAAAACACTGCAAGCTGCCGAACATGAAGAATCAGTAATACATTCGAGGAAAAAGTCCAAGTTTTAAATCCTTTTAAACATTTACAATGCAATGATGTCATTAACAGTATCCACAAAACTAAACGACCAGGAAATTGCAGGGGTTTTCCAGAATGCAGTCGGCAAGATTGAATTTTCAAAGAGGTATTCAAATGGCCAGACGGAATTGCTAATTCTTACAGGATCAAAATTTTTCTTCAGAACTAAGGACACGATCGGCTTTTTCCTCTCTGCATTTTATGATGGAAGAGAGACGAAGGTTGATTTCGGAAGGATCGGTGGCGGTTCTGGTCTCCTGAATATAAGATGGGGAGCCGGAAACAAGGTCGAAGAGAATATAAAATTTGGTATCCAGAAGCTCGCGGAAAATGCTGGAGCGCTATTAAATGACGGGAACTCGTAACCTAATGAGGCCCTATCATTAATAGAAATTCATCGTTTCTCTATATTAGAAAACCAACAAGCAAACCTGTAATAGGCGAAATTACCCAGGTCAGAACAACTATGAGATATGGTTTGAGAAAAAGTGCCTTGTATCTGTATGAAAGGCCTGCTCCAAAAACACTTGACGTAAGTGCCTGAGTACTCGAAAGAGGAAGGGAGAAAAGTGTTGCAGCTTCAACCATTATTGAAGAAACCGCAAGAGATGTCAGGGCATTGAAATATCTCATTGAATACATATCCTCGCCAACTCTTTTTAGAACTCCCTTGCTCAAGGAAACTGAACCCAGTATAATCCCTGACAGCACTGCAATTTCTGTATATACGGAAAAACCTGCAAATGCAGCCATGAGCCCTATCGTATTACTGCCGATTGTATATGCAGTAAAGAAAGAGATAACCAGTAGCAGAAGCTTCAGGGCAAGTGTCATGTTCCATGTTTTGTCGAGATGTACTTTGCCCAGGTATCTATTGACGGCGAAAGATCCCACTATAGCGAGTACAGGGGATATCACCCATATTAGCACAAGGAAGTAAACGTATCCGAAATTCAGGTTTAGGCCAAGTCTCAGTGAGATGCCAATCGCGGTTCCAACAAGTGCCATGGAAAGGGATAAAGGGGATTTCAGTATCTGTGCAATTATGAAAATTGCTATTACAACAAGGAGCAGGAGAACAACGTAATATTCTGTAGCTGGAAAAAGGCTGTGGGCAGCTCCTTCCATGGATTTTCCCTGCAACGCAAAACCTGTTATGAAGCCTATTATGCCAATAATGGTGCCACCGATTCGGCTGATAATCCTTGAGCCGATAAGTGTCCCAACGGCTGCTGACAGGTTGTTTCCAGACACAAACAGAGAAAGCAGGAAGATTAATATGACCTCTAAAAAAGTTAGAAGATGCATTCAGCGGTTCACAGAATTAGAAACAGTAATTACGTAATCGGAGGCGTCCTCGCAGTCATCAAGGAGATCATCGATCCTGTGCACCATATTCAATATGTGCGTGAAGACCAGGTAGTGAAGATTTTTCGCATCTGTATATACCCGATCTATTATGTCATCCTTGATGTCGTCAACGCTCTCCTCGAAGCCTTCAATTTTTCCCCTGTTCTGGTTCAGTTCCTCCAAACCATTGGCCCGGAGCATCTGTTTCAGGGTACCAAGGGCCTGACTGTTGATATCAAGCATCTTGATGAACCTGGGGTAGACCTCTGTTACTACATAATCTGAATATTCTTCAGCGGATTTCAGGAAATGGGACATCCTGATTATTTCTCTAGAAATGTAAAGGGATCGATCGAGTATGTCATCGCAAGTTTCAACAAGATTCAACAGATGGCCAAGAAGGGTCGAATTAACGGCACCCTGCGTTATCTCAGATTTCAGAGCAAGTGTAAGATCGTCACCCTTCTTTTCGATTGATCTGACCTCAGATATCAGACCTGACTGATCGATATGCATTGAGGATAACTGCTTTTTGAGGATCTCAGTTGCCTTCTGCCCCAGCTCTGTGTATACAATAAGATCCTGGAGGGCCTGCCTCTCCCCTAATACCAGTAGCCTTCGCAGGAATCCCTTGTTGGGCATGCCGGCTCATTCATTTTGACTATTTATCATTTATTTATGTTACAATGGATACAATTCGTGCTTACTCAAAAAGATTAATTCTGACATCTATGTTACTGTAATGTGGTTGACCTCCTCTTTCTTATAACTGTATACGTTGCAGTTTTTTCTGTTCTGAATCCAATTGGAGCTATTCCAACGCTGATATCCCTAACAACCAATTACACGCCCGAAGAAAGAAGAAAGGTTATAGAGAGGAGCATAACCGTTGCAGGTGGAGTTATTATAGGATTCATGTTTATAGGGGTCTATATATTTGACGTGCTAGGTATAAGCATATCTGATTTTGAGTTAGCTGGTGGGGTACTTTTATTCAAAGTGGCATTTGACATGCTCCAGGGCAAGACGTCGAATACAAAGCTGACTGCTGATGAGGAAAAGGAGTCGTTGAGCAAGGATGAGATCGGGGTGGTTCCACTCGGGATGCCTCTTCTTGCAGGTCCTGGAACAATAACGACAACAATGATTTACTTCAACCTTAGAAGTACCGGGCTAGAAGACAAAATAATGGTTTTCATTGCCGTTATACTGGTAATACTCTCTGCATTCATCGTCCTAAGATTCTCGACCCTTCTCTTTAAGAGGCTTGGGAAGACAGGTTCCATGATAATATCGAGAGTAATGGGTCTGCTACTTGCTGCAATCGGGGTTGAATTTATGGCCAACGGTATAATCAGCATTATTCATACTATATGAGGATGCATTGTGTTATATATATTTCAATATCGCTTTACAGTCTTTAGCGGATAACTGGCCCTCTGCAGTACTCTTGTCACCATAGGAAGCATAAACTATATCTGACACTGAAAACGCTGCAATTATCCTCATGAATCCTGACGGACTCATCGGGGAGAAACACAGAGGTCTGTCAGATTTACTGAAGAAAGAGATAAGAGATATCAGATCCTGGTAGAAATTGATCTCGCTGTTATATTTAATCGCTATTTTGAAGATATCTGGATCCAGAAGTACAAGTGAATTGCAGATCTTCTTGATTTCGATGGCTCCTTCATTACCGTGATAGGAAAACATCCTGATTATGTTATCAGGTACTCGGATGGACTTGGCAATCTTGCTGTCTATGTCCACGCATGGAGCTCCAAATCTGAATGCCTCCTGGTAGTATTCGAGATAATTTTGACTGCCCCTGTAAGTAAAGATGTAATCTATCGATTCTTCCCTTAGATATGCAAGAAGATTGTCAACGTCTCTAATAGATCTTTCTTGGAAGAGATCGTACCTTATCTCGATAAGGGATCTGCGAAGGTTTATGTCTTTTCCAAGAATTTCGATCATACTTTCGGAATCATCAGCGTAGAGGGATGTTATTACATATTTTCTTGAAGGAGATATTTTTTTACCGCCGATAGAAATTTCATTCCAGACTCTTTTCATGCGAGAGGATGATTAAAAGCAATATAATTTTATATTCAGCCCAATCTTTACGTATTTGAAATGTTCAAAATGACAATGGTATCTGCACCATCACGTGTCCTTGATACAGACCTGGATAGAACGATTGCCTATTTTCTATCTGACATTGGATACATACCAAGATTGAGTCCAGATACTGATTATTCACAGATAGCCAAATCAGCTTACTTCAGGCTATTTAAAGAATGCTTTCTGTTGAATCCAGAAAGATACTGGACCGGGGACGAATTGATGGCTTACCTGAAAACCAGCAGGACCACTCTTTACAGGCATCTAAACAAGCTCAAGGCAATGGACATACTGGAAGAGATACAGGAAGGCAAGACAAAAAAATACAGGATGCGATCGGGCGACCTGCTTCGGGCATGGAGCTGGGTGGAGATAAATATGAAGATGGCTATGGAAAATTACAGGAAAACGGTTGAACATATATCTTCACTTGTTGCAAAACACTGATGTCTTTTATAAACATCAGAGCAGGCGCCACATTGCATATGCGTCTGTGAGATCCGTATAATATTTTTTCATAGTTGAAATAATGACAAAGCCCAGTTTTCTGTAAAATACAATTGCAGCAGTATTCTGAGTCTGGACTTCAAGCCTTATGCTCATCATTCCGTTATCCCTGCAGAGTTTCATGAAATCGTTCATCAGTGCAGTCCCTATACCTATTCTCCTCATATCTGGCTCTACAGCTAACAGCAGCACTCTGGCTTCGGTTTGCGAATGCCTGGAGCCTGCAATGAAGCCCGCTATCTCATCCCTGAAAACATATACCAGGAAACCGTCTCTCCACTGTTCGCTTATGTCAAATATCAGTTCATGGCTGTAATATTCCGTAAGCGTCGAGTTGGCAAGGGAAACGATCCTGTCGAGATCATCATACTCAAATCTCCTGACATAAGCTATGTCACCCCTGCCTGTTTGCATAAACCAGACAGAGTAAACATCGGTTATTACTTTTTTCCCTAAAAAATGAAAACTGATTTGTTGCACTCAATATATCATATCAGAAACAGATTCCGGATGAAAAGATATGCTTTTTTAT
Organism: Thermoplasmata archaeon; assembly: GCA_021797055.1. The sequence continues at coordinate 5,614 of JAKAAI010000004.1, forward strand.
GGAAGGGGTGGAAACTGTTATAGGAATTTGACAGGTGAGCGTGAAATGTGACTTTTATTTGAATAAAAACTACTTTTTAATTATCTGCTGCATGTCCTGTATGATTTTTTCTATTTCATTTTCATGCCCTTTTACCTGTTCCGGGGCGTCTGTAAAGAACCTGATATAATTTTCTATTTCCCGGATCATGTCAGATACCGTGTTTGCTCTGTCAAATGGAAAGAAGCCTCTTGTAAACGCACTCCTTGATTCCAGCTCTTCTCTGCCTTCATCTGTAATCTGGTATCTGTTGTCATCCAGGCGTTTGCAAAAACCTTCTTGCTCCATCTTTGAAAGAAGTGGATATATCGTTCCTGGGCTTGGTTTCCACCATGACATAGTCCTTGTTTCAAGTTCCTTTATAATATCGGATCCTTTCATCGGCTTCTCGTTCAGTAGAGATAAAACAAATGTCCTCAGACCGCCGAAACCTCTCATATGTCCACCAAAACCTCTTCTCATCATACTATCACTCGGTTTTAGATATCGATTTCCGATATATATCTCTGTTTATATCAGTTCTGCTGTCTATTGTACATTTTTATCCTTCGGATCTCCCTGTTATAAGCGTCAGCGATCTCCACGAGACCAACTGTTCCAACCACCATGTTCTGGTTGTCCACGACGATTACCTTACCCACTGTGCTTCTGCTCAAAATATCAAAAACCTGATGTGCGTTTGCTGTTGTGTCGACCTTGGGTGGATTTGGATTTACTGCCTGCCAAGCTTTCGTAGCTGATAGATCGCTGTTTAGATCTATATCATCAATCGAAAGCAGACCAATGAGTTTTCTGTCTTTTTCAACAACCACGCTCTTTGTCTTTGTCTCCCTTATCTTTGAAACTGCTTCCTGTAAGTTTGTCTCGGGCGAAACGCGTGGATAGTCGCGGTTAACAGCCGATAATATATTTACCTCATCCAGAACCGGTTTCTCGTATTCTGCCGCGTGTGCAGGCGACATCTCACGGTTTGCCACCTGTTTGCTATATATAGAATATTTTTCTCCGCAAACAAAATACGCAACGAGAGTTGTGAGCATAAGCGGGAAGAAAAGACTGTATCCGCCGGTCATCTCTGTCCCCATTATAATAACTGAAATAGGCGCTTTTGAAACGCTACCGAAGAATGAGATCATACCTACAATTGTAAGGTCAACAACATCAACAGAGGGGAAGAACTGGAAGAATATGCCAAATATTGCAGCTCCAAGAAAGCCACCAATTACCATGCCCGGTGCAAATACTCCACCCGATCCGCCAGATCCAATGGTAAATGATGTGGCAACGATCTTTGCTATTACAAGAACAATCAGGATCCAGACCGGGAAAAGTGCCATCCTCTGGTAGAAAATTAACTGCAACCATCCATACCCCAATCCCAGCACTTCCGGAAGGAATATAGCAATGACGCCAACAACTGCTCCTCCAATGGCAGGTTTCAGATATCTCGACACTTTCTTCATTTTAGCGAAGAGTTTCTGCATTCCGTAAAAAAATACAACATAAAATCTTCCAACCAGGCCCGCAACAACACCAAGTATAAGGTAAAGCAAGAGAGATTCCGGGTCATGAAAGCCTGTAACTGTCGATGCTGGTATGATAAAAAGACCACGATATGCAAAAGTGAAACCAAATATGAGATACCCGACAAAAGAAGCAATTATTGCCGGTATCAATGCTTCAACCTCGAAGTCCTTTCTATAAAGAATCTCTGTTGAAAGTATCGCACCGCCGAGAGGTGCCAGAAATATGCTCCCTATGCCCGCACCAATTCCAGCGGCCATAGCAATTCTTCTGTCGTGATCGTCCATTCCGAATGCGTCGGCGATGAAGGATCCAAAACCTGCGGCAATCTGTGCGGTTGGGCCTTCCCTTCCTGCACTGCCACCGGAACCGATTGTTATAGCCGAAGCGACTGTTTTTACAATCGGGACACGACGCCTTATTTTTCCATTATTATTGTGAAATGCTTCTATTGCTGCATCAGTGCCATGACCTTCCGCTTCAGGCGCAAACCTGTAAACAATGAATCCTGCAAAAAGCCCACCTAGAACAGTTGCTACTGGGATCAGCAACCTGCCATATGTTGAAAAAGTGATAACATAATCTATGGGGCCGGCTGATCTCGGAACGTTGAAACCTGTTATATTGAAAAGAATAAGGTAATTGAAAACGTTGATCAGTGTATAGAGAACAATTGCGCCCAATCCGGCTATTACTCCTATCAGGCTGCCAATGAATACCCACTTTCCGACATAGGCCGCATTGATCTTCTTTTTGAGGGAAGAGAATGCCTGATAGAGGTTTGACATTAGGAATATCTGTCACGGAATATTATTTTCGTTCTTTATTATTGCTAATCCTTTTCTGGAAAAGATTCGAAGAACCTCCTTGCATCTGCAGCGGGATCGTCGGATAGCAGCATGTCCGGGATCTCATGCCTGAAATAGGCAGACCTCTTATCCAGTATTATTGCAACACCTATATCTGACTCACTCCTGATCAGCCTTCCTATTTCCTGTCTTATCTTCATGGATGTTGGGTACTTAACGGAGTAGTCCCATCCCTTTCCAGTCAGTCTTTCATAATAATCATAGAGTGCCTTGTTTTTTGCATCCGGTCTGGGATAAGGTATTCCAGCGATTATAACCATTTCAAGCTGGTTACCTGGAAAATTCAGACCCTCGGATATTCTGCCACCTGAGACAGCCATCAGTACATTCGATCCTTTCCTGAATTTCTTCAACAGTGCAAAGAGGTCACCCTGTGGCATAGATCTTTCCTCCTGAAGGGTTGCAAATGAGAATGGAATGTCCGATACTTTTTTCATTGCGGAATATGATGGGAAAAATATGATTGTGCCCCTGTTCGTGGATGAAATGATGTTTTCAATGATATCATGCATCTTAACTACCTCTTCATCATTGAAAGAGTCAAATTTTGTGGTAACACCTGTATAGTATAGTATCTTTTTCCTGTTCGATGGAAATACCTCCCTTATCCTTTTTGAGGGCATCCCCCTGAATCCCGTAATGTTTAGATACGCCTCCATTGGTGACAGAGTACCTGACATGTGGAGTGTCTTTGATCTTTTCAGCACTGACAAGAGGACAGATGGATCCAGGCAGAAGGCAGAAATAGAACCTTCATTTGATTTTGATAGAATTGCAACATAACTTTCTTCTGTGATATTCTCAAGTTTCATCATTGCAATTGCTATATTCATCACACTGGACCTTGGAACCTTCCCTTCCTTTTCCCTCTTTTCTGCAATTGATTCTCCGAAAAGTTCCATGTAACCAACAAGGTTTGAGAACGTTTCAGACGAAATCCGGTTCTGGATCATTATGGTCTCGATTATGTCGTGAAAATTTATCCTGACCTCTTCACTTTCGCCTATTTTTTCGTCAATCATCGATATTATGGCAGATCTTATCATCTCAAGAACATCAGACGATTTGTATTTATCGAAAAGCAGGAAATCGCCCTGATCTTTAGCTTCATTTTCGGCATAATTGATCTGCTTTACCGATATCTCGAAGGATGCCATGTCCCTTGCAAGATCTGGAAGGTTGTGCGCCTCATCAAGTATTATTACAAGATCTTCCCGGGTAAGGCCCCAGTGCTGCAGAAATCGCTCACCAATTACCGGGTTCAGGAAACTTGCATATGGAGCGATGACGACATCTGCCTCAGGAAGTGCTTTTTTCAGCGACTCATATGGGCAGATTATGTTGTCCCTGCCATATTCAAGGAATTCCTCAGCGAATGGCAGCTCGTTGAAAATATATGACTTTGTGGAGTCGGACCAGACATCGTAGTTATAGAACCTGCAGGCATCAGAATCTCCGTCGATAACCTTCTTTTTTCGAAGTCTGCAGAACCGTGAAAGTGATTCAGCGCTGAAATCCTGGTGTCCTTCGATCTCCCTGTATAGGAGACAAAGATTAGATCTCCCCTGGAGAGGCATGGCATTTATTTTAAAGCTTGCCTTGAGCCTTCTAAGCTCCCTTATAACCTGTTCCTGCTGTGAATTTGTTCTCGTAAGATATAGAATTCTTTTATTATTTTCTGCAGCATATCTGACCGCGGCGCTAAGTCCCATAACAGTCTTTCCAGATCCAGTAGGTGACTCTATTGCAGCACCAATATCTGCTATGAATGATTTGATGATGAATGATATGATATCATTCTGGTATTCCCTGAGCTTGAAATCCTGTTCAGTATCCAACGGCAGTCTATTTTTCATATCTAATTATATCTTTCCAAAATGCCGTTATGCATGAAGTACAGTGAAAATTAACTTAATCGGGTTTAAAAATTGATAAATAATTCTGAATTTTAATTCACAGCAGAATTAAATTGTGATTGCGCCATTTATGCTCAACCAGCCAATGGAATAAATGGAGATATTGGGATTCGATGTGTCTGAAGTGAACCGCTTATTGAAGGATCAGATCTACAAACAGTGCAAATATTCTTGAATCAAACTGAAGTTTGAATTTAAGGTTAAACCTACTATATACCGTGCAAATTGTCTTTGTGTTTATTCGTTTCTTAGCGCATTGCTTACTGCACTGTCCGGCAGAGCTTTTTGATAAATATGTGTATTTAAGTTTAACGTAAATGTTTATAATATGTAAATGTATTGAGATTTAATGGTTAAAACAGTAACCGTGAACCTCGATGACGCAATAGAAAAAAGGTTCGGGGAGAAAGCAAGATTAAAGTTTGGTCATAGAAAAGGATCGTTAGCAATGGCATTGAACGAGGCCTTGGGAAGCTGGATAAAGGAGGGGAGTGTAGATCCGATCAGTGAAAGTCTCAGTCTTCTTAACAATGGAATAAAGATGAAAAAATGGAACTTCAAGCGGGAAGATCTTTATGAAAAATGAGTCTTTCTTGACACAAACATTCTGATCTATGCTTATGACCTCAGCGAACCTCGAAAAAGGAAGTTGTGCAAACAAATCGTAAAAGATGTATTTTTGGGCAAGAATGCAGGAGTTGTATCAGGCCAAATTTTGGTAGAATTATATAACTCTCTAAGACGAAAACTTGCTGTCCCCGCAGGTTCTGCTAGTAGGATCGTGGAATCTTTCATTTTGTCTGATAACTGGCTGAAAATTAACTATAATGAGAACACTATAAGAGCAGCTCTAAAGAGTTCAATTGCCTTCAAGTCCCTTTTTCTAGACACACTAATTGCTGAAACCATGAAAGAGCATGGTCTAAACAAGATCATCACAGAGAATGAAAAAGATTTCATTAGAATGCTCGGTGTGAAGGTTGTGAATCCGATTGGTTTAAAATCTTAATATTTATTACTCTTCGCTGTTAATCACATTCAGTCATTGGACGCACAAGAGTGACCTTTTAAATACAGTACGTCATTATATGCATCATTTTGCATGGGAACAACAGACCTGTCAGGGCATAATCAAGCTCAATCCCAGAGACAATATCTACATTGGTTTCGAGTACTAACTTCTTGGTATGTCCAATTCGGTCACAGTGTCATTCCTGTTGAGGTTGCAATATGTTGAATTGGGCTCCAATTCTCGAACCTGCACTTTCTTGCAGCATTTCCTTTTTCATATGGCATCCTACATGCAATTATTTTTGTTTGTGTAGTCCTTCCAAAATAAATCGATCACCGCCTCCTAAACAGTGATTTCGCAATAATGAAAGAGAAATGTTAATTTCACTGCTGTAGTCCTCTTATCGATTCCATCAAATTTTCCTGATTGTAAAACGTTTTATACCAGTAGATTGAAATACCTAAGCAGGTTAAATATTAATTACAAATAATCATTGAAGATGCTGTTTCTCCTTGAGCAATACTTCAAAGACAGTCCCACAAGGAAGAAGATAGTCGAGGGTCTATTCAGCAGGGGAATATCGGTCAAGGGCGGGAAATTTTTTTGCGGTGGCATTGAGATTTCGCCTTCCCAGGTCGCTGTTGCGTTGGGTGTCAACAGGCGAACTGTTTACGAAACGCTGAAAATGGTTGAGGATAATGAGGCAGTATCTCAAATGATGCAAAACATTGAACCTGAAATTGATCTCAGTCAGGTATCACCTCTTCTTGGATCTCAGGTTATAACCGTTTACGTTTCTACCGGATATTTTCAGAAAGTGCTTTCTGAATTCTTCAAAATGTTCAGCAATTACATGTGCCACGCGGTTGAATTCGTATCCAGAAATCTTTCAAGATCCGAATCCTATATCCGTTTGATTGCACAGAACCCAATTCCGAGAAAATACATTGAAGAATTTTCAGAAACACATGGGGTACAGAAAATAAAAGTCGTCGAATCAGAGAGAGATTCTGAAGCCATTCTCTGCCGGAAATGCAATATTTACGTATGCCCTAATAAATTAAAGAGCCCACTCACGTACGACGACATAACTGTGCCAGTGGTGAAATGATGCGACCGATTTATTTTCTGAAATGATTTTTCAATATTTGAGTGAAGTTCTTACTTTAGTCCGGATATTATACCATCCTCTGATATGTCTATCTCCTCCGATGCTGGGTGTTTCGGGAGACCGGGCATCAGCATAACATCACCCATAACAGGAACGATAAAACCTGCGCCGTTCGATATATTGATCCTGGAAACCTTGCAGATAAAATCTGAAGGCGAACCTAGAAGTGCAGGATCATCGCTCAGCGAATACTGTGTTTTAGCGATGCAAACGTGAAGGTTGTTCAGGCCAAGCTTCTTGATTTGCTTAAGATCCTTCTTTGCCTGTTCTGAATATGTGACACCTTTAGCACCGTATATCCGCTTCGCTATCTTCTCTATCTTCTCTTCAGGAGATTCTTCTGTGGAATATGTATAATTAGGTTTGGTTTCTTCAGTTTTGATATTCTGGAGCACATAATTTGCGAGTTCAATTCCACCCCTGCCACCTTCCTGATAGAACCTCGTCAAGGAGTGCTTTATAGAATTTGACTTTAGCAGATTCCTGAGAATGTCAATCTCAGAGGGGTCGTCGTTGTCAAACATGTTAATGGAAACAATCGGTTCAAAGCCGTAGCTCCTGATAATCCCGACATGCCTTTTGAGATTCTCGAAACCATTTTCTATGACCGTGGAAACATTTCTGTTATTCCCAGGTTTTCCATTATATTTAATTGCCTTTAAAGTCGAGACGATAACAACCGCAGAAACCGCGATTCCTGCTTCTCTGGAAACTATGTCAAAAAATTTCTGAGCTCCGAGATCCGATCCAAACCCTGCCTCAGTTACCACGTAATCAAGATGTGATAAAGCAATCTTGTCTGCAATGATGCTAGAGGTCCCGTGTGCTATGTTTCCAAAAGGACCGGTGTGGATGAAGGCTGGCACACCCTCGGTTGTCATCACAAGATTCGGCTTGAGTGCTTCGACTAGAATTGCCGCCATTGCGCCGTTTGCCTTCAGATCTGAAGCAAAAACAGGCTTACCTTCGTAACTGAACGCGACAATGATCCTTCCAAGCCTGTCTTTCAAGTCCTCATACGATTTTGAAAGGCCGAGTATTGCCATTATTTCTGATGCGGGAACTATAACAAAATTGTCGGCGGCCATTGCACCAGTGTCTCTTCCCCCTGCGCCGACTATTATCTGCCTAAGCGATCGATCGTTCATGTCAACTGTCCTGGGAAAGATTATCCTTTTTGGATCTATCTGCAGCTCATTTCCATGGTAAATATGATTATTAATAAGCGCTGAAAGAAGATTGTGTGCGGCTGAAATGGCAGGAAAATCTCCGGTAAAGAGAAGATTTATCCTGTCCGATGGCACTACACATGATTTTCCACCGCCAGTAGCACCACCTTTTATTCCAAAACATGGACCAAGGGATGGTTCCCTTATTGCTATCCCGACCTTTTTACCTAAAAGCTTCAATGATTGGCCGAGACCGATGACTGTAGTGGTTTTCCCCTCACCTGATGGGGTCGGATTTGTTGCAGTGACCAGTATAAGCTTCCCTTTCTCTTTTGCAGTAGCAAGAAGAGCTGAAAGAGATATTTTAGCTATATCCCTGCCATAATTTTCAGTGTATTCAGATAGACCTAAATCACTTGCGATCTCATTGATTGATTTTATAGAAGCCTGCATAATAAGGCTATGTTATAACGATATTATAATATTAAAGCTGATAAATGTGGCTTAACTGAGATAACGAAAACATCGATTTGGGAAATTAAGGCTAATGCTTACCTTCTTCATTGAAGGTTTTAGATAGATAATCTTTTTATAGAGAATTTTATACATATATCCGTGGAAGATTTCAGAAAATTCCTGCTAAAGGAATTGACTGCACAGCTGCGTGATCATGGTTTCGTGTTTACAGAACCTGATATGGATGGCATTGCCAGTTTCGATCTGGCTGCCAAAAGAGATGATGATAAATTCATTATCAAGATAGTTTACAACATAGACACAATCAGAGAAGAGAATGCAATTGAGATGAATTATATCTCAAAACTTATAGGCTGTATTGCTCTTGTTATTGGGAAGAGAGCGAGCAACGGAGATCTCGAAAATAATATTGTGTATTACAGGCACGAGATTCCAATAATGACATATGATACATTTATAGATTACATAGATGGTTCGCGCCCGTATATCTACTCAGCCCATGGTGGCTATTACGTCTCCATAAAGGGGGATTCCCTGAGGGGTCTTAGGGAAAAAAAGCGTTATTCTATAGGATATGTTTCAGGCGCTATAGGTGTTTCTAGGAGAAGCATATCCCTTTACGAGAGCGGGACTGCAGCTACACTTGATGTATACATGAAACTTGAACGTCTCTTCTGTGAGGATATAAAGAAGACGATAGATCTTCTCTCCGGAATTAAAACAACACAGGCAAATCGTTTTCCGGAAGCTTTTCAAAACGATTTCTTCGAATCCATATTTAGTATGATGAGATCTCTTGGATTTGAGATGTTCCCATTCAGGAAAACCCCATTCGATGCAATGGCGAGCGACAATACGGCTGAACAGATAATGCTGGGCCTCGCGGAGCAGCTTGGTAGCTATAGAAAAGCAAAGGCTATTGCAAATCTGTCAAAACTGTTTGAGAGGGATTCTCTGGTAGTAAGCAAGGAGAAAACAGAAAGATCCACTATTCAGGGATGCCCTGTTGTGAACTATTCAGATATGGTCGAGGCAAATAGGAATGGATCCCTCGACATGCTTCTTAGAAAGAAGACAGACTCACGATGAAGAAAGAATTCAAGATGGAGAATGGAACCTCGATACTGATGTTCGGGGGGGTCAAAGGTTTAATCAGGGATGGCGAAGATTTAAAGGAGGCGCTTCAGAGATTCAGGCCTGACATTGTATGCGTGTCAATCCCCGACGAGTCCATAGATTCTCTCGAAAAGTTCATGGAGGATCCTTATGAACTGTCATTATCGGATTATGAGATCATTTATGGAACAATTCTTTCTGAATACGGGGAGGTGATGGTTCCTCCTCCAATTTACATGGAGGCTGTAAAGTATGCAAGGCATTTTTCTGTCAGGCTGGTAGGGATTGATCTGGATGAGGATTCGTATTCCCAGGTCTATATGGACAACATGAAATCCATGGACCTGATTGCGCATTCAGTGAGGAAAAGAAGAATCATGCATCATTCCTTTAAATCAACAACACCAGAAGATTTTGTTGAGGAATGGACTAACATTGTGAACAAGGTAAAAGGTCTTTCAAGGATAGATAATGAACGTTTGAAATACATTGAGGAAAGGTCAATGGAGATAATTTCTTCAAACCCTGGAAAATCAATCGCCTTTGTCCTAGACTATGAATTTCATAAAGATTTCGTGAATTTTATTGAAAATAGTTTAAACCATTCAGGGCCTGAAGCCTTTGAATAAAATGTATACCTCAGAACTGCTCTGCCTGGATGCTTTTGGCTTGATAATTCTGCTGGACTGAAAGTGTGTCTTCCATTTATCTATAAAAGACCTTGTTAGATCACCCTGAAATTGCTTCACCATAACTTTACCCTCGTTCTTAAGGAATTTTGTTGATAGTTTCATCACCCTCTCGCATATTAGATAGGATGAGGAATGATCGACATCGGTGCTTCCTGATGTTTTGATCATTGCATCTGACAGGATAACGTCAAACTTCTTCTTCCCTTTATCCAAAAGAAAGCGTGAAATTTCAGTTTCAACCTCTGGATTCATAATATCTGATCGGATGAATGTAACATTTTCCACTGGATCCATTCTTGCTGTGTCTATAGAAAGAACCGGCGATTGCGTGATTGATATGATAACCGATGACCAACCTCCAGGAGAAGAGCCGATCTCAAGAACTATGTCTCCCCTGCGGAGAATTTGGTGCGTCTCCTGTATTTCTATCAGTTTAAAGGCTGCTCTGCTGCGCAGGTTTAGTTTTCTTGCCTTGTAATAATATTCATCCCTTCTTTCCGTGTTTATTCCCCTATATGCTTTCTGTAGTCATCAGGTGACAGGTAATTCGCTGTTTTACCTGTTACTTTCATCCTGACCATCCAGTTGGCATAACTATCGGTGTTCAGAACTTCAGGTTTATCCTGGACCGTTTTGTTAATTTCTATTATTTCACCTTCAACCGGCGAATAAACGTCCTCAGCGGATTTTACAGACTCGACCGTCAACAATACCTCACCCGCTTTTTTCTTATCTCCAATTTTTGGGAAATCCACGAATACAATATCTGTCAGCTGATGCTGTGCGTAATCCGTTATCCCTATTTCGGCCAAATCGCCTTTAAGCCTTACCCACTCATGTGTTTTTGTATATTTCAGATCGTCTGGTACCTTAGACATAGAACAGGCAAGTGGATATTGTTATATAAAAATACATATGGATTTGATACGGGTTTCCTGCATATGCTATATAGGTTCAAATACGCCTTAAAACAGCGACTTTTCTGAAATGTATTATCATTAGTAAAGCCCACAATCCAATTGCAGCTGTACCAAATGTCTCCAGTTCTGCACTGGATGGCCATGGAAGGCCAAAACCTAAGGAAGATGCAAGCAGAGCAAGAATGATTACAAATACTGCCCATTTTCTATTATCAAAGATCAGGCCAATACCCCACGTTATTATTGAGATGTCTGCAAGAATAAAGAACCACACTGAGACAAAATCATGCGGATAGGTACCTCCGTGATATATACCGATAAGAGCCAGAAATAGCGCCGATATCATGAGAAATGAACTACCGCTAGACTCAATTCGGTTCTTTGAATGAAGGAGTAGAGAACACGCAAAAACAAACAGTAGAACAGATGTGAACATCAATCCTACGTTATACACCCAGGGATCGTTTGCGCCTGGTGATCCAAGCTGGCTAAGAGCTCCAGTGTAAAAATCGAATGATGGATTGAGTGCAATAGCTGTGGATATCCATGCCGCAGCAGAAATCATTGCAAGTATGCCAAAATAAAGCGTTAATGACATCGCTTTTTGGATGTTCATGGCAGTAAATACACAGGTTATTAATCAGGTTGATCAATCAAATAGTATAAAGCCAGCGAAATGTCCAATAATGCTCATAACCATGTTATAAAACTGCCCCTTTTTGCCTTAAGACTGTATATAAAAATCAAAGATATTTCTTATCCAGGTAGCACCATTTCCACTTTCTGTCGGGAAATGCTGTCATTACTGCATGTCCGGTTTGCTGAAAGTGTTTAGTCGCATGCATTCCTTCGGAAGAATCGCAGCAACCAAGATGCCCACATACAAGACACATTCTAAGCTGAACTGTTCTGGTACCTTCCTCGCGGCACTCCTTGCATTCTGTTCCCATTGGCTTTATATTGGGGTCTATCTGTTTGATGTGTTCACATGCATCCATTGCTGCACTATTGAATTATGTGATTTAAGATTGATCCAATGTCAAAAAAATATTTTTTGTAAGTAAAGCAGTTAACCTGCTTACTTACTTATCGTCTGAAGCTCTATGCCTTTGAATTTCCTTGAGTTTCTTATTCTTCTGTTATACTCAAAGACGGCTGGCTTCAGGTAGTTCTCGATGTAGTCCAGAATGTCCACATCCGAGTCATAAGCCTCGGTGAAAACGGCCGATAGAAGGTATGGCATCAGTGTTTTTGCGTCAAGAATGGTCAGGTCGTGTTTTGCCCATATCTTGCTAACCTCGGACGCGATGTTTTCCATGCAGGACATCCTGTCTCCGGTTATTTCGGCTTTCTCAAATTTGTACGATCCCTCGGTTTCTACTTTCTTTGTTTCAAAACTCTGTGCCTCAATACCATTGTCAGTCATTTTTTCACCTCCAATGTTATTAATGCAGAGGTGTATTTTATACTTCTATAAAAAGTTTGCTAAATATCTTGAGCAATAATAATATAGTTCCTATATGAGACGGTTTTGGTTAGTTGATCTATCTCGATATTATCGTAACGATATCTTCGTCTTCCATTTTGTAATCAAGTCCAACCCTCATCTCGGTAGTCTTTCTCCTGTTATTCAGCACAATCGCGTATCTGAAAGAAGAAAGCATTTCCCTGCTGATGTGTCTGCATACGTCCCTGACTTTTGCACCTCTTCTAAGTATTAGGGGCCTCTCATAATCAATCTCGCCGGATTTTTCTCGCATATAAATTCGAATAAGATTGAGGGAATCATATATTCCGATTTTCAAATCTTCAAGCCCGGCCCCAGTTGAGGCCGAGACAAATACATGTTTTATTGCTGCTGGGAGCGAATCTTCGATTTTTTCTCTGTCATAGGCAAGATCCGACTTGTTTACTGCGATCAGTACAGGAAGATGTATTGTGTTTCCTCTGAGAAAATCGATTATGTCATCGGCATCAACAGCCTCCCTGATAAAGAGCTCGCAGTTGGTTATCTTGAATTCTTTCAATATATCTCTTATTTCAGATTCCTTGACAGGCGTAGCCTTCGGGGAATAGACCCGTATCCCCCCGCTGTTTGTCTTTTTCATGGATATGTTTTTCTTTTTTCTGCCTACAACTATCCCTGCATTGCGCAATTCCATAATGATGTTGTTAATGCCGCCGGTGCGTACATCGGTAACAAGGAGGATCAGATCTGCAGCCCTTACAGCTGAGAGGACTTCGCGCCCCCTGCCTGAACCGGCAGCTGCATTTTCAATTATTCCAGGGAGATCAAGTATCTGAATTATTGCCCCCCTGAATTTCATTGTGCCGGGAATCACTTTAAGCGTTGTGAATGCATAACTGCCGATTTCACTATCACTGTCCGTCAGTCGGTTCAAAAGGCTCGATTTGCCAACGTTTGGATATCCAACCAGTGCAACTGTCGCATCACCACTCTTCTCTATAGAAAAACCCTTCCCTCCGCCTTTCCTGTGGCTTTCGGATTCGATTATAAGCTGGGACATCTTTGCCTTGAGAATGCCGATGTGATGCTCTGTTGCCTTGTTGTACTGTGTCTTTTTCAGCTCGTCCTGGATGGCTTTAATCTTATCTTCAATTGTCGGCAAGGTCATCTCCTTGTTTGATCATATAGGACCAAATAGATTCAAAATCAAATCTTACCTCCTTCAGCGGTTTAAAGGTAAGATCGCTGAACTCAGAAATGATTGATTTAATGTCTGTGAGGTCAGATAGAATCGTGAAGGCAGAGCCCTCTTCAGAGAGGTGCAGCTTCAATCCACTCAAAAATCTTCGAATAACTGCAAAACCGTCCATTCCGCCATCCCACTGCTCAGATCCAGGTAAATTATCCTGAGTGGGCAGATAAGGTGGATTAAAAATTATTGTATCGTAAAGACCGTTTATGTTATGAAAAAGATCGGATTTTATTATTTTTATATTTACTTTGTTAATTGCGGCGTTTTTTTTAATGCATTCAATTGCTGCATCAGATATATCTGAGGCGTCGGTCTCAAATCCTCTTTTTGCGCAGTAAATCGCTAAGATACCTGTCCCGGCGCCTAGTTCTAATACCTTCCCGCAAGGTTTTAGGGTCTCCATGAGAAGAAAAGTGTCCTCCGCTGGCTGATATACGCCTTCGCATTTCTCATAGCATATGTCCCCGCATTTTTCGACTGGCATGTGCCACAATAATGTATTTCAGACTTAATAAGTAATCTTATGCGCTTTTTTGAAGAAAGACGAACGGAAAATTAGATATTTCGGGATCCTGTCTGGACAGATCAATGAATTATACCTTGATTGTATTACAAAGGGTTGGTTTCACGTGGCACTGACAGTTATCATCGCTGAGAAAGCAGATGCGGGACGCAGAATTGCATATTTCCTATCTGATGGTACTCAGAAATCAAAAAAGGCGAACGGTACGAGTTACATAGAGTTTAGCAAAGATGGGCGTGACTACGCTCTTATTTCTCTTAGCGGACACATAGTAGAGCTTGATTTTCCTAAGGAGATGAATGACTGGAGCAATGTCGATCTCCATAAACTCATTTATTCCAAAATTGAAAAAAATTTAAAAAATAAGACTGCAGGGAAAACGCTTGCAGGCTTCGGAACATCTGGTTCTGAGTTCATAATTGCGACCGACTATGACCGGGAAGGTGAGCTTATCGGTACTGAGGCGCTCGAACTTGCGGGTTTTGATCGTGATGGTGCGAAATTTGAAGTTAAAAGGGCAAAATTCAGTGCACTTACCAGGGAGGAGATCCTTTCAGCGTTTGAAAATCCTATAAACGTGGATTTTGACCTGGCTGATTCAGCTGCTGCTAGAGAGGAGATAGATCTAATCTGGGGGGCCGTTTTAACAAGATTCTTTTCTGTTTCCACAAAAAGGCTTGGCAAGGATTTTCTCTCCGTCGGGAGGGTTCAGACCCCGACTCTAGCAATTATTGTCGATCGCGAGCTGGAAATACAGAACTTCAAGGAGGAAACATTCTGGAGAATTACAGCAACTTTCTCAAAAAAGGGGAACTTTAAAGGAATCTATAAAGAAGACAGGATATTTGATAAAGCTGGTGCTCAGAAAGTTTTCGATGCAGTGAACGGGAAAGATGGGATTACGAAGAATTTCTCAATGGAGAAAGCAAGGATATACAAGCCTCCACCATTCAATACTACAGAGTTCCTCAGGGAGGCAAGCAGGATCGGCGTTAACCCTGCCAGAGCAATGTCCATTGCTGAGAATCTTTACATGCGTGGGTATATAAGCTACCCAAGAACCGATAACACAGTTTATCAGCGGAGCATAAGTTTGACAGGCGTTCTAAAAAAATTGCAAAAAGGCGAATTCAAGAACGAAGTGGAAAAAGTCCTGTCACAGGAATCGATTAAACCTTCAAGGGGGAGAACTGAGGCAACCGATCACCCACCAATATATCCGGTCAGCTCACCGAAATCTGGCGAATTAAAAGGGGATTTCCAGAAAATATATGAGCTCGTTGTTAGAAGGTTCCTGGCAACCCTGTACAGAGATGGTGAAAGGGAAGTCAGGAAAGCGGTGATAACGATAGAAGGATATGATTTCAACACTGAAGGTTCCAAAATAACGGACCCTGGATGGCTTGATCTATATCCTTACAGGAAAGTCAATGAATCATATCATCCCGATCTGAAAGAGGGTGAGAAGGTCAAGGCCGTCAAGTGGGAGATGGAGGAGGATCACACAAAACCACCGCCAAGATACGATATGGCTAGCCTTCTCAAATTAATGGAGGATCTGCGCCTTGGCACAAAGAGCACTCGCCATGATATAATACAGAAATTACAGGATCGTGGCTTTATACAGGGTAACCCGGTCAGGCCTACATATCTGGGAATAGGATTCGTCAAGGCCGTAAATACAGTAAATTCACCTATTTCAAAGCCGGAGATGACAGCGAAACTGGAAGAGGATATGGATCGCATTACAAAAAGGGAGATATCGAAAGAATCCGTTGTCCGGGAAAGTCAGGAGATGCTGAATTCAGTTCTTAAAGAATTCATGAATAACAGGGAGAAGATTGTAGAGGTGATCAACAGTTCAGCTAAAATGGGAGATGTTGTTGGAAAGTGCCCGATCCATTCCACAGATCTTGTCCTGATGAAGAGTCGAGACTCTGCAAAGATAAAGTGCGCCACGTCTGGTTGCAGGATTGATTTTTATGTTCCTACAAACGCGCTTGTGAAGGTGGAGGAAAAGAAGTGCCCTGAATGCTCTCTGCCTTTAATTCGAATTATAAGGAAAGGGCAGGCACCTGAAACAAAGTGCATAGACCCTGGCTGCGTGTACAATACAAAAAATTCCTCCCTTGGTAAATGCCCGATAGACGGCGGAGACCTAATAATAAGACAGTCGAGGAGCGGGAAGAGGTTCCTTGGCTGCTCCAATTATCCAAAATGCACGAATACGTATTCACTTCCACAGATGGGGTTTATATCTGCGACAGGTGAAATATGCCCTGAATGCGGAGCTCCGCTATTAGTATCAGTAAGGAAGGGCTACAGATGGAAATTCTGCCCTAAGATTGACTGTAAATATAATGGCAGGAAAAATGAAAGAAAGAGCACAGCTCAGGTCAAATCCTGAGCTCTGGACAATAATAATATTCGTTATAGCATCGATACTAGCTACTCTCTTCACGTATGCTTTGACGGATAGCGGCTATCAGGGCAGTACCAGCACAACAGAGAGCGCATCATATTTCATAATATATATACTTGCGACGCTGGGAATAACCGGAATTATACTTCTGCTCGCAAGAAAAAACAAGGGTCGTTATGTTAGAACTATCTTTCTTATAGTAATGATATACGTCATTTTTTTCGTTTCTCTTGTTTTATCCGATGTTATTGTTTCCGCTCTCTTCAATTATCAGTATCTTTCACTTTACCTCCCTTTTCCGGATGAATATTTAACTTTGGAACTTTTATCTTACCTGATATGGCTGGTTCCACCAGCAGCTTTCGGTTATCTACTGTTCAGCAAACCAAACTGGATCGTCGTAAATATAACAGGGCTGATCCTTTCAATTGGCATTGCATCGATATGGAGCCTTGTTCTTGGAATATGGTTTGCGCTTGCTCTGCTGGTATTAATGGCAGTCTATGACTACATCTCAGTTTTCAAGACAAAGCACATGGTTACACTTGCGAACGTGGCAATAAATGAAAAAATACCAATGTTATTCGTTATACCTGAATCAAATGATTTCAACATGGACTCTATTTCTATAGAACACCGAGAAGGAAACAAAGCATTGTTGCTGGGATTCGGTGATATCGCTATACCGACGGTGCTTGTAGTGTCATCATCTGTTTATGGAATTCATAGATCACTGTTCTTCTTTATCCTTCCGCTTCTTGGCGGAATAGCCGGAATGACTTACCTGATGTTTTTCATGAAAAGAAGGCCTGCTCCCGGGCTCCCTGCAATAAACTCAGGTGTAATAGCAGGCTTCGCACTTGCGCTGCTGCTTACAGCAATCTGATTTCATTTTTGCATTATCTTTAATGCCGGGAATATTTATTCTCAAGGAATAAGAATCAGTGCAGGAAGGTTCTTTTGTTTGTGAAATAAAGGGGAATCTCCAGTTCCTCGCATCTCCTTATGACCTCTTCATCCCTGATTGAACCGCCCGGTTGAATTATAGCGCTTACTCCTATCCTGTGGGCTTCCTCTACACTGTCAGAAAAGGGGAAAAATGCGTCTGATGCCAGGACCGATCCTTTTGCGTTTGCTCCTGCCATTTCTCCTGCGATTTTAAGAGCCCGTATTCTTGAGGTCTGTCCAGCGCCGATGCCAACTGTAGAAAGATTTTTTGCCAAAACTATAGCGTTGCTTCTTGCATGTGCAACGACTTTCCATGCAAAAATTAGGTCCTCCATTCCTTTGGGATCTACGGCCATCGTTGTTTTTTTCTCGAGGCCTTCAGGCATAACGGTCATAGGTGACTGAAGAAGCAAACCGTTGGAAACCGATCTGATCCGGGTACCGGTATCCCGTTCAAATACAGCTTCCAGTATCCTCAAATTTTTCTTCTTTTTAAGAATCTGAAGAGCTTCTGGTTCGTATTCAGGCGCTATTACTATTTCAGCGAAATGCTTAGACATCGCATTGGCTGTTGGAACATCAAATTTGGTGTTTGTGGCCATTACAAATCCGTACGCTGATTCCGGGTCAGCTTCAAATGCCTTCTCATAGGATTCGATGAGGGTATCCGCAGATGAAACACCGCAAGGGGTAAGATGCTTGACGATCACTGTCGTTTTCTGATCAAAGTCCAGTACTGTCTCATAGGCAGAATTTGCGTCCAGGATGTTATTATAGGATAACTCCTTCCCATTCAGCTGAATCGCATTCGCAATTCCCTTTCGGGTGCCGTCTGTGTAGAACCATGCACTCTGATCTGGATTTTCGCCGTACCTGAGCTTCCTTCCATTTCTGTAAGAAAGATATAAATCGCGAGGATTTTTCATCCCGATTAAAGCCATGTTCAGAGCGTTGTAAATTAAGATGTCATAATCTGCAGCGGTCGAAAACGCCTTGAGCGAAAGATATTTTCTTGTGTTCTCCGATACGGTTCCGGTGTCTGTGATTTCCCTCGACACTTTCTGGTAATCAGCGATATCACAGACTACTGTCACATAACGGTAATTCTTGCCTGCTGATCTTATTAGGGTTATCCCGCCTATGTCTATGTTCTCTATCATGCTCTCAAGATTCTTTTCTTTTGCAGCTTTTTCAAATGGATAGAGATTGCATATTACCATGTCAAATTCAGGGAAATGAAGGTCGGAAAGCTGTTTCCTGCTAGTTTCATCCCGTGGGGAAAGGATCCCGGCCAATATTCCCGGAGTCAGGGTTTTAACCCTTCCGCCTACGAGTTCCTGAAAACCAGAGAGTTCCTTTGTTTCCTTCGCGGTTATACCCTTTGAAAGAAGATATTGATAGGTATTTCCGGTTGCATACACCACATCTCCTTCTTTGATAAAACTGGAAAGAAAGCCTGCAAGTCCTTCCTTGTCATAGCAACTAGCTAAGATATTCACACTTCTGCAATAATCGATTGATAATATTGTTTTCTAAATTCCTTTGTGATTCTTGCAACCGGTGCATTTGATCGGAGAGTGAACTCAGAATGTTTTTTCTGCTTGTTAAATGAAAAATTTAAAACAAAAAGAGAAAAAGAGGGAAATAGATTAAACAAAAGGAATCGCGATGCCGTCGCCTCTATGGTCTGCACCGCCCACAACAGTCCCGTTTTCGAGAAGGGTTACAATCTGTGCGTGTCCAAGTTGTGACGAGAAGCCCAGGTTCCTGACTTCCCACTTTCTGAATTCTCTTTCAATATTCCTTTTTAGATCCAAACTTTCGCATAAGAAGTGTGATGGTTTTTCATAAATTGTGTATGGAAATGCCCACCTCGGACTGTCCAGTATCCCCTGAGGATCGGCCAGATCTTTCATCAATGGAAGTATCATCTGCATATGCAACTGAGGCTGTATATCCCCGCCCATTGATCCAAAAGATGCCTGAAATTTTCCTTTGTTTTCAAGCATCCCTGCGCACAGAGTATGGAAAGTTCGTTTGCCCGGTGCGAGAGCGTTGTGATGATCAGGATCAAGTGTGAAATAAGAACCCCTGTTTTGAAGCACAAAGCCTGTTCCTTCAGGAATTATCCCAGATCCAAAGCCCATGTAGTTGCTCTGTATCCAGGAAAAGCTGTTACCTTCACTGTCAGCTATACAAAAATAGGTCGTGTCGCCACGATCCATGTTTGTTTGCGCATAAGGCCAGTCTGATTTGCTGGTGTTAAGCAAATCTTCAGCGTAGCTTTTTGATGTGAAAAATTCCGGTAATTTTTGGAATTCTGGATCGGTAATTTCCTGATCTCTCTTTGAATATGCAATAAGCCCGGTTTCCAGAAGCGTTTTAAAAGAAGATTGTGTGATTTCTTTGTCTCCTGCATCAGCTTGAAGCAGGTTGAGCCACAAAATTACTGTTGCTGCCTGGCTGTTCGGGCTAGTCTCATAAATGGATGTGTCGCCTATTTCAGTTTTCAATGGTGTCCCGGTTGTAATATGATGTTTCACAAGGTCTTCATCGGAGATGAGATTTTCAGTTCCGTCTAGTCCCTTCAGGATTCTGTCTGCGAGTTCACCATCATAAAACGAGTGCAGACCGTTTTCAGCCAGTGATCTAAGAGATTTTCCAAGATCCTTTTGTTTGAAGACCGTTCCAGGTCTGGGCGCCTCTCCATTGGGTAGGAATATTTTGTTCCATTCCCTGAACTGTGAGAAGTATCTGGAACTTCCTATAATGGAACTGGAATAATTGTGAGTTACAGGAAAACCCTCCTCAGCAGCTTTTATTGCATATGAAAGAAGTTCCTTTAATTCCAGAGTGCAAAACTTTCTGTAGATTTCGTCCCAGCCGCTTACTATACCGGGGACAGTAATTGCTGAATTATGCCCTCTGCTAGGTAGAGATTTGAGACCTAAATGTGTGAAGTGATCTATGCTCGCACGCTTAAACGCCCTGCCACTTGCATTTAAATCGACGATCTCGCGATCGCGCATCCTGATTAAAGCGAACATATCACCACCAAGACCGCACAAGTTGTTCTGAGTAACACACAGGACAGCGCTGGTAGCAACAGCAGCATCAGCTAAGTTTCCACCTGCTCTGATTGCGTCTGCTCCCGCCATGGAAGCTATCAGACTTGACGATGAAACAACGCCTTTCACCGAATATGTGTTTGGCCTGGTCCGCATATTCTAAAATCATATCTTTAATAATAAGGTAGCTGCACTTATCTTTTAAACAAAGAATTCTAAAATCAGATTGGATTTTGCCTAAACCTGAAATACTATTAGGTTGATTTGAAAAGGATTTATGCATATTTACAATGTCGATGTGTGAAGGTTGGTGTTATTGGATTTCAAGGGGACGTCGCCGAACACATGGAATTCCTTTATAAACTAAAGGACGAAAGAAAACGGGATGTGGATCCAGTCCTTGTTAAGAGCAGAAAAACGCTTTCGGAGGTTTCAGCTCTGATAATTCCTGGTGGTGAGAGTACAACCATCTATAGACTGATTAAGGAATATGATATATATTGGGATGTCGTCAGAAGGGCAAAAAACGGAATGCCTGTTATGGGAACATGCGCCGGGCTCATTATAGTTTCAAAAGATTCGCAGGATCCGAGAGTCAGGGGTATGGGCCTTATAGATATAGTAATAAAAAGGAATGCTTATGGCAGACAGGCAAACTCATTTTATGATACGTTGAAGATCAAAGGAATTGGAAATTTTGTCGGGATCTTTATCAGGGCACCTGTGATAGAAACGGCTTCTAATGTTGAGGTGCTTGCTACATATGAAGGTCAACCTGTTATGGTCATGAATCAATATGTATTGGGTTTGACATTTCATCCCGAACTTTCTGGTGATACAAGGATTCACGAATATTTTCTCAGCATGGTAGGGAGAGAGGGGTACATTTCCACTGGAAGTCGAGAGTGGTATGCGAGTGGTGTGGCATGAAAACGCCTCTTTACCAGAATCATATCACATTAGGAGCCCATATGGTGGATTTTCATGGATGGGATATGCCTCTTTACTACACGTCAATTATCAACGAACATATGTTAGTTAGGAGGGGAGTTGGTTTTTTTGATGTATCGCATATGGGTGATATACTCATAGAGGGTGAAGATGCAACTGATTTTATCAACTATCTCATTCCAACAGATATCGGCAGGTTAAAGGATGGTGAATGTGTATACACAGCTTTTTTAGACCAGGATGGTTTGATAATAGATGATACAATATTTTATAGATTATGCGAAGATAAATTTTTCTTTGTTCCCAACGCGTCCACAACGCCTATGGTGTTTTCGTGGATAAATTCACTCAAGCAGGATTTTAATGTGAAGATATCAGACCTATCAGCAGATCTTGCCTGTATCGCAGTCCAGGGCCCCCTTTCAATAAAAATAGCAGAAGAGTTTAATTTCAATATGCCAGATCCATTTACATTTTCTTTCTTTCCATCGCACAGTCTCAACAAACTTATGGATTCAAATGAAATGATAATCTCTGGAACCGGTTATACAGGAGAAAGAGGATTTGAAATCATCGCACCATCTCAAGATTCTCCAGATATCTGGAATAAAATATCCAAAATAGCAGATGAAGTCGGTGGAGGGCCCTGTGGTCTTGGAGCAAGAGATACACTGAGAATGGAAAAGGGAATGCTGCTCTCTGGAACAGATTTCAATCATGATAGAGATCCATATGAGTGTTCTATTGGTTTTATAGTTAACAATGGAAACGATTTTGTTGGGAAAAACAACCTCATTGCAAGAAAAGCAGTTGATAAGGAGATATTCAGAGGTTTCAT
Source organism: Thermoplasmata archaeon (assembly GCA_021797055.1). The sequence goes on from JAKAAI010000004.1 coordinate 27,989, forward strand.
TTTGAAAGAGAAATCTATACCGCGAAGCGGCTTTGAGATCCATGGAAATGGTAAGAAAATAGGGAAAATAACAAGCGGTACGATGTCCCCTGTTCTCAGTAAATCTATTGGCCTTGGATTTATCGAGAAAGAATATGCAAAACCAGGATCCGAAGTGGAGATAGTCATAAGGGATAAGATGGTGCAGGCAGAGGTATCCCGACCGAAAATTGTTCCATAGGAAATGTACCCCTCCGTCCGTTTTGTCGCTTTTTCTGATGATGATATTATATAGACATTGTCTTTCCCGGTTTAAGTAGTAATGAGTGTCAAGATTATTGTTACAGACAAAGTGGATTCCATCCTGATCAACAATCTCCAGGAAGCGGGTTTTGAGGTGGATTATTTTCCAGAAATTACACATGAAGAGCTCTTAAAAATCGCTGTGAATTACAATGCCATAGTCGTAAGAAGCAGAACAAAGATCACTGCAGAATTTACTAGGATGTCCCCAAACTTGAATCTGGTAGCTAGGGCGGGGGTTGGTCTGGACGGAATAGCACTGGACGATCTCAAGGCAGCCAACATATCTGTCCTATCAGCTCCAGAAGCATCTACAGAATCCGTGGCGGAGCTTACATTTGGGATGATGATATGCGCAGCAAGAAATATGCAAAACCTCTCATTAGAAACCAAGAATATGAGGTTCAAGAAAGAATCGGGCATTGAGCTGAGAGGAAAGACTTTGGGAATTGTTGGCATGGGCAGGATAGGATTCAGGGTTGCGCAGATAGCGAAAACCATAGAGATGAACATTGTATATTACGACGTAGCCCCCAACATAGAAAGGGCAAGGGAGGTCAACGCCAAGCTCCTAGATATCAAAGAACTGGCGGCAATTTCAGATTTTATTGGCATATTTGTCACTGTTAAAAAGGGTGAAAAACCCATTCTCGGACAGGAAGAGCTGGATTGCATTAAACATGGAACCATTTTGGTCAATACAAGCAGGGCATCAGCGGTAGACGGTAAACATCTTCTATCAAAACTGAAGACCGGTCAGGTTGCATTCTATTCGGCAGATGTATTAATGGACGAGCCTCCCAAAGAGGCATGGGAGAGGGAGATGATCACTCTAAACAATGTTATGATCACACCACACATCGGTGCCCAGACTGCTGAAGCCCAGAGAGCAATTGCGGTTTCAATATCTGAAAAGATAATTGATTTTTTTGGTGGAAGAAAATGATATTGACACCAGGACCGGTAGAGGTATCCAGCAATGTCCTACTAGCATCACAAAAACATATACCCCACAGATCTGGAGAGTTCAGGGAAATAATGAGCAGATCTCTCCAGATTCTTAGAGATACCAGTAAATGTCATAAAGTTGCAATCACAACGGGTTCCGGGACAACGGCAGTTGACATGATGGTTCACTCACTGCTTAAGACAGGCGAAAAAGTTGTCTGTATCTCTTATGGTGAATTTGGCGATCGCTTTGCGGAATCAATACGAAGGAGGGGTTGCGATTTGCATGTGCTTGCATACAATGAAAATCAGGCCGCCGATCCAGATATGATATTACGGGAAGCCAGAAAACATGGTGCCACGTCAATTGCATTGGTGCACAATGAAACGGGCAATGGCACGATGCTATCCAATCTTCGTGAAATCTCGACATCTTCAAGCCAGGCTGGTTTAAATGTGATAGTTGATTCAGTATCAGGGTTTGCAGCCCTTCCTCTCGAAATAAAAAAATGGGGGATATCTGCAGTAGCGACCTGCGGTCATAAGGGCATATCCTCACTTACTGGCGTTGCAATTAATATTCTGTCAGATGAAACCGAAAAGAGGCTTAATACAATATCTCCAGCGACGCAGTACCTTGATCTGAGGAATTCTCTTACATTTATGGAAAAGATGGAGACACCTTATACCCCCGCAATAGGGCCATTTTCAGCTCTCAGCGCTGCTCTTGGCGAATTGTCCCGAGAAGGCATAGAGGAGAGGAACAGGAGAACCAAGCGATATGCAGAATACGTTATTTCTGCTCTTCAAGAAAATGGATACAAAGTTGCCGGAACCGATCAAACCAGATCAGATTGCGTCCTGAACATTGAAACGAAATCCAACACATCTGCCCTGATCAGCAAGCTGCATGAAAGTGGATTCGAAGTATCTGGTGGAATGAAGAACTACAGGGGGAAGGCGGTTAGAATAGGTTTAATGGGCCACATTCAATTCAAAGACATAGTGTCATTTGTAGAAACATTTCTAAAATTAGAAAGAGAAATTGGATAAAAAATTAAAAATTATTATGATTTTATTGAATTTCAAAATTAGAGAGGCTGTCTGGACGCCCCCTGATCTACGTTGAGTGAAGAGGCCTGTTCCAGACTCAAGTTCTTTGTCTCCCTTATCGCTATAAGTGTTAATATCACACCCGCGAATGCTATTCCTGCCAGCAGATCGAACAGCACCGAGAAACCAGAAGTGGCTATTATTGTTGGTACCAGGAACGTGAATATACCAGCACCAAGTTTCCCGGAACCGGCTGATATACCATGTGAAGTTGTTCTGACACTAGTTGGAAACAGTTCCGTTGGTATAATGAAGGTGGTGGAATTCGGTCCTATGTTTCCGACAAGAAATGACAGTCCATACATTGCTATGAAGAGAGAAAGGTCAGTTTCAATTGTTGTAAAACGAAGCGCGAAGACAAAATATATCACTGCCATTACGGAAAAGCCTGTCCACTGGAGAAGCTTTCTGCCAGCCTTATCAATGAGGCCAACTGCGATCCAGTAACCTGGCACTTCAAACGCAAGCGCAAGTATTGTGTTTCCTTCCGCAATATGGAATACCGTCTCTGCAATGTTACCTTTTACTGCCCCATATCCTATAAGGCCAAGAACAGTTCCGCTATTGACGGAAGTACCGTAAAAAGCCATATCGAAAATAAACCAGGATCCTGCTGTTCCAAGCAGGAACAGCCAGTATCTGTTTGCAAGCGCACGATTGATTCTCCTCGAAAAGTTAGGTACACCGTTTGTATCAGCAGCCTTTCCGGTCGAATGCTTTGTAGCATCTGTAACTGCCTCAGAGGCAAGCGTCTTGTTTCCTGTCTCCAAGGAATATCTGGGTGTTTCAAGTATCTTTCTCCTGAGATATATTACGGAAGCAGCTGGAATTGCTCCAAATCCAAGCATGAACCTCCAGGATTCAGTCACCGGTAGGAAAGCAGTCGAGGCCAGCCCAACCACTGCACCTGCGAGAAGTCCAAAACCCTGCATAGCAAACACTGAAAGTACTAATTTGCCCCTGCTTTTGACATTCGAATACTCGCTCATAATGGTTGCACTTATTGGATAATCTCCACCAATTCCTATACCGAGTATAAATCTGGAAACAATCAACATAGTTACGTTGATGGAAAAAGCAGAAATTATTGCAAATACGACCAGAATGGACATTTCAACACCATAGGTGAACTTTCTACCTTTCTTATCTGCGATTCTGCCGAAAATCATCGCACCCAAAAATGCACCGAAAAGAGCAGCCGCTCCTATCATGCCTGATGTAAAGGTGTTCCCGGCAATCTGGCTCCCAAAAACCAAGGAAGATTCTATTATCGGTGCTGCTGTCGATATGACAAACAGATCATAGGCATCTGAAAAGAAACCCATTCCAGCAACGAATATTGCTTTTCCGTGGAATCTGTTGACCTTCGCCAGGTCAAGCTCCTTTAGCAAATCATTGTCGCTATCTTTACTTATACTCATAGTCTTACAATACTATAAGTGGTTAAGATAATATTAACCTAATTCAAATATTATATATGTCTATATAGTGTAATAAGTATACCTATTTATTAAATAGATTCTAATGTTACAAAGCTTAATCTTAAGATCCACATGTTCTAAAGTTTACATGTCCAGCTCAAAGATATCGACAGCACAGAAAAAACTGATCGATCGCTTTTCAGATGCAAAGGATGGCAAGAGAATTATAGAAAAATTCCTGAAAGAGGTAGAAAAGAGAACGGTCGCCGATCTTACACTCCAGGAGGCATCCAGGCTTATCACAAGGATAAAGGAGAATAAAATTCAGGTAGTTCCATTAAAGTCCTCTCCCACATTGAAGCAGATTGCCCTTATCAGAAGCCTGCAGGATGGTGAAGAAAGGATACGTATAACATCGGAATACCTTAAAAAAAATGGAAACATTGACATATCAGAACTATCCGTGAGCCAGGCTTCGCAGCTGATTGACAGTCTTCTGACAGCAAAAGCAGGAAATAAGGATGAAAGGTCCATGAGTCCAGCTACCATGAAGCAGATAAGGTACATTGAAAAACTACTGGAAAATGAGAAATTTCGGGAGATTATCGAAGAGTATTTTAGGAAACACCGAAAGGGATCACCAGACGAGCTGACGCGCAAAGAAGCAGGCGAAATTATTGATCGGGTAATCGAAATACGGAAATGAGAGGGTCATAGCAGCAAGCATCGATCTGTTAGATATATAAAAGGTAAAGCATTACAGTTAGACTCAATGGAAAAGATACTTGTAAATTGTGCTTTACCATACGCGAATTCCCCGCTTCATCTTGGCCACATAGCTGGCAGCAACCTTGGAGCAGATATATTTGTAAGGGCCCTCCGCCTAATTGGATACGATGTTTTATATGTTTGCGGTAGCGATGAATATGGCACTCCGATAACAATTCAGGCCGAATCAGAGAACGTTTCCCCAAAGGATATAGCGGATCGCTATCACCTGCAACATGAAAAATCGCTTGCAGCAATGCAGATTAACTTTGATATTTTTTCCAGAACAACTTCACCGATTCATCATGAAACAGCTTCAGAACTTTTCAGGCAGTTGTACGGGAACGGATATCTCGAAAAGACTACCATGATTTCCCCCTTTTGCCCAACCTGCGGAAAATTCATGCCGGACAGGTACATCGAAGGAACATGTCCATTTTGCGGAAATAAGAGAGCCAGGGGCGATCAGTGCGATGAGTGCGGAAGAATTCTGGATCCAAGGGACCTTTTAAATCCAAGATGCATAATTTCTGGAGATACCCCGGAATTCAGGGAAACGGATCATCTCTTTTTCCGCCTTGACAAATTCCAGGATCAGCTCGAATCATGGGTAAATTCAAGGACAAACTGGAAACCGCATGTACTTGAGTTTACAAAGGGGCTCTTATCTGCAGGCCTGAAGCCAAGACCGGCTACCAGAGACATGTCATGGGGTATCCCGGTACCAATACCTGGATTTGAGAACAAGGTAATCTATGTATGGATCGAGGCATTGATGGGTTACCTCTCATTCGCCAAAGAACTTTCCCTGCAGAGGGGGAACAGGGATCTTTGGAAGGATTACTGGAAAGATCCAAAAGTAAAGACTTACTATTTCATGGGCAAAGACAACATAACATTTCATACCATCATATGGCCGGCTATTTTAATGGGCGTAGGTGGCCTAAATCTCCCTTACGACGTTCCTGCCAATGAGTACCTTCAATTTAACGGTGAGAAGTTCTCGAAAAGCAGGGGTATTGGATTCACAATTGACAGCATAACTTCTAAGGTGGACAGTAATTACATACGCTATTATCTGGCGTCAATTCTTCCAGAAAACGGTGATTCCAACTTCAGCCTGGAAGAAATGCAGGATAAGGTGAATTCCGAATTTATCTCGAAGTATGGAAACCTATTGCACAGAATAGTTAGTTTCGTGGTCTCAAACAAGATAGACCTTTCATCAAGATCAACTGAACCGGAAGATCATAAGATCCTTGAACGTTGTCTTTCAAAATTTGGTGAATATACCGAGACAATAAAATCCGTCGAAATCAAAAAGGCTCTTAAGATGTGGATAGACCTCGTACAGGAGGCAAATTCCTACGTTAACAGATCGGAACCATGGAAGCTTATTAAGACCGATCCAAGCAAATGCGCCGCAAAAGTCTACACAGCACTGCGCATGCTACAGATCCTGACAGTTATGATATACCCTTACACGCCTGAAGCTGCGGAAAAGGCTCTTCGAATCTCCGGCTTTGAAGGAGGCATTAAGCAGGCATATGAAAAATTAAGTCAGGAGGACGTGATATTTGTGCCTTCAAAAATCGAGGTCCCATTCACAAGGTTGGAGCTGAAAGAGGTCAACCCAAATTCACTTGACCTGACTGTTGGCCTGATTGAAAACGTTGAGGAGCACCCCGATGCTGACAGACTTTATGTACTTCAGGTTTCTTTAGGGGACAGAAAGATTCAACTCGTTGCTGGACTCAGAAAACACTACACACCGGATCAACTGGCAGGCAGAAGAATAATAGTCGTAGCGAACCTGAAAAAGGCAAAACTAAGGGGAAAGGAATCGCAGGGCATGCTTCTTGCTGCGGACGATGGCAGTTCAACCAAGATACTGACCGTTGAGGACAGCGTTTCTCCGGGAACTAAAGTGGACATCGGACCTTACAAGTTTAATGGAACCCACACAGTCGAATTAGAAGACCTCCAAAAGATGAATCTGAAGGTAGGAAAGGATCAAAAGATATTTGCAAACTTTGAGGACGGTAAAGAATTCCTGCATATTGGTCCAGTCATTGTACATCCGGAATCACATGTACTTGAAGGTGCAACAGTAAAATAGGGATAATTCAAGACAGTCGGTTTTCACTTAACAAGATATAAATAGCCGCATTTATTACCGTCATGCTTTGATGATCCATATGCAACTTACTAAATTTGAGAAGGCCAGGATTATTGGAGCTAGGGCATTACAGATTTCAATGGGTGCTCCCGTTATAATTGATGTTCCGAAGGGTATGATTGACCCTGTCGACATTGCGATGCTGGAGTATGAGAACAATCTCATTCCTATTACTATAAAAAGATAGTATGGAATATTTTTTATTCAGTTCTCTTATGTTGAAGCGTGGAAAAAAACGAGTTTGTTGACCTTCTCGACCAGATAACGTCAGACGCTTCATCCAATACACACACAAGAATGACTCTTGTTAGAACATTCGATAATTTCTTTCCCAAAAAAATACTTGCTGGGAAGTATCTGGATATAAAGTCAATACCGGTATCTGGAAGCTACAGATATGTGCTGTCAAGATTCAACAAATCAGAATATGAGGTCTTCAGATCATATTTCAAGAACGACCTTAATTTCTTATTTTTCAGCTATCGGCATCTTGATGGCATTCTTTCAGTTTCAAACCATTCAGGCTATTTTTTATCAAGATTCAGGGCAGGCGGGAACGGCTCAATTTCATTAAAGTCTACACCTGACCACACAGGACAGAGCTATCTGCTTAACGAGATCAGAAATGCGATAATAAACAAAATATTTCCATACGAACTCAGGCTTTCAAGCTTGGACGGACACATTGACATGAGCACGGATCTCAATATTAGAATAAAGGGCCAGTTACGACCGCATTCTGCCTTCATTTTTGATCTGACAAAACACATAATAGACAAAATCTCGTCCGTAAACGACAGAATAATTGCTCAGAAAACAAAGAGAAATACATCCTCTGGTGTCAGGTTCGGACAGATCATTCCAGTGTCTTTCAGATTGAGCGAGAGAATTCCATCCGAAAAGGTACAGGAGCTTGTGTCGCGCTCTTTTCTTTGCGGGAAAATTGAGGAAAGCGTCCTGGGATCCTCATTTTATGTTTTTGAATCCACATATTCAGCCCCTTTCTGCAGGATCACCAAATCACAGGATTACGTTAAGTTGATCTCACTCCCTGGGGCCTCTGCCGATGATGTTGCCGCTGTAATCGATAACCTCAACGAAGCTGGAAGGATGATAGATGACAGGCAGTAGGAACTCTGCGTTATTCAGAGAATACGCCATCGACCGAGATATACAACGTGTGCTTTCTGTGGTCGTTTCAATGCTGCAGTCATTGCCCAGTGAACAGTGCTATAACATAACTGCCATCGGGCATCAGGGAAAATCTTCATTCAATCTTGCAGCGGTAAGAGACCTGGAGGGTGGGTCGAAACAGAATCATCTTCTTGTCGACGTACTTCCTCCATCAAGCATTATTCCAGTTGAACAGTGGATGCCTGAACACCTTGAGAGGTCTTATGCGGAACCGGAGCGCAACTCCACTGTTGATCGTGTCGTTGTTATAAGATCATCCGACAGGAAAGCAGCTTTGAAAGAGATAGGAAAATCATTGCACAACTCAATAATTTGGGAGATAGATGACCATACGGGAGCAATTCGAATTGGCTCTGGAAACCATTTTGACAGGCAGCTTGGAAACGCACTTAAAGATGGCTATAACTGGGCTTTTGATAATTTCCCCAATCCGTATTTTCCTGATATGAATCCGCTTCTCAAATTGCACTTTCTTACGCTTAACTTCAACAGGAGAGGCCAGCACAACAAATCAGCAATCCTGGAAGATGCCGTCAGAATGGCATCATCCTATAGCATCTTTGGGGATCTTAATGCAATAAACACTGATTTCTCAACACTCCTAAACACGCTGCTCAAGATTGGAATTGCGACCGGAACCACAAGAATAAGCTTCCCCTGGAGCCGCACCAGAACAGAAAGGGCTTTCATACACCGCTACTATAAGTATATAGAGCGTGCCTCAAAAACATCGTTGTACGATTATGACTCCTATTTCTAAACTCCGACTTTTTGGCCGAAACCAAACCTAAATCTATTTATGCAGGATGGATAATCTGCTTCCATGGAAGATCAGGTCAAAAGGATTATGGAAACGCTTTCCACAGAAAAAGTATCATTCCTGCAGATGCAGTTTACCGACATTCTTGGTTTTGTAAAAACGCTCACTGTGCCTAAAAACCGATTTGAAAGCGCCGTCACAGAAGGGGTAGTATTTGACGGTAGCTCTGTTGCAGGATACGCTCAGATCGAAGAATCTGATATGAGGGCAGTACCGGATTTATCCACATTTACTATACTGCCTGAAGATAACGACCGCTTCAGGGTTGCAAGGTTTATCTGCGATATCCACACACCGGATGGGGATCAGTTCCCAGGTGATCCGAGATATATCCTGAAAACCCTGCTGCAAAAACTAAATAAAGAAAAAAAAGACTTCTTCGTTGGCCCAGAATTCGAGTTTTTCCTATTCAAATATGATGAGCATGGCAATCCTACCAACGAACCCGTGGATTTCGGCGGTTATTTTGACAATACACCTTTAGACAGGGCAAGCCTGATCAGGCAGGAAATTCTGAACGAGTTGCACAAGCTTGGTTATCAACCTGAGGCAGCACATCATGAGGTAGCGTTCGGACAGCATGAAATAGACCTGAGATATGCGCAGGCTCTCGTGATGGCGGACAGGGTTGCGATGCTTAAAAGTATAATAAAGAACACAGCCCAGAAACATGGTTATTATGCGACCTTCATGCCAAAGCCAATAAACGGCGTTAACGGATCCGGAATGCATGTCCATCAGAGCATCATGGCCCTTGACGAATCCCATAATTATTTCTACGATGAAAAAACCAAATATGGATTGAGTGAAATGGCAATGCATTATCTCGGCGGAATTCTGACTCACATCAACGAAGCATCTGCGGTTCTGGCATCCTGGGTAAACTCATACAAGAGGCTGATCCCGGGGTATGAAGCGCCTGTTTACATCTCCTGGGCCAACAAGAACAGAAGCGCTCTGGTACGTGTTCCAGCTGGCGTAGGTAACCGAAAAAGGATGGAACTCAGATGCCCGGACCCAGCGGGCAATCCGTACCTGCAGTTTTCCGTAATACTAGCTATGGGCCTTGACGGAATCAGCAGGAAGATCGATCCACCCGATCCTGTGGAACGCGATATCTACCATATGACAGTGGAAGAGAGACAGAAGCATGGGATAGGCTCGATGCCGGAAAGCTTAGGCGAGGCTCTGCATCATTTCAGGCAGAGCAAGCTTATGCAGGAATCCCTCGGTAAGCATATATTCGAGAATTTTGCGACAGTAAAGCAGAGGGAATGGGATGCTTTCCGTTCGTACGTGACAAAATGGGAAATAGACAGGTACCTGCCAAAACTATAACTCTTTGAATGTCCAAATTATCCAAAATTACATTTCTATAGACAGTCAAGGCAGGTCATCTATATCTGTATATCAGTAAATTTTAGATTTCGAGGAATACATAAGCTGGACAATCCTATTTGGCAATGTTTATCTGCTAACTGAAAATATTCTATTTAATGCAGGAAAATCTTCTTTACAACGAGGATTGCATTGAGGGTGCGAGGAAGCACATCAAAGACGGAACCGTGGATCTGATAATTACCGACCCTCCATATGGGATCAACGGAGATACTTTCGAGAAGCATTACAATAGAAAGGAAAGCAATGTTATAGAAGGCTATGTTGAAATTCCTATAGAAAAATATGGGGAATTCTGCAACAGCTGGATCAAAGAGGCTGAACGCATCCTTAGGCCTGGCGGTAGCATTTACTTAGTATCAGGTTACACAAATCTGTATCATGTGTTGGCGGCACTTAGAAATACAAAATTGAAAATGGTCAACCATATTATCTGGAAATATAACTTTGGTGTGCATACCACAAGAAAGTACGTTTCCTCACACTATCACATACTTTACCTGATTAAACCCGGTGGAAAGGTCACCTTCAACACTTTCTGCCGGTATGGTGAAAACGAAAGGGATGATACCGGAGGCTCGCTGAATTACCGGGACAGAGAGGACGTTTGGGTTATCAACAAAGAGTATAAGCCGAATCAGAAGAAGAACAGGAACGAACTCCCCACTAACTTGCTCATCAAGATGATGCAGTACAGCAGCAATGAGGGCGATCTTGTTTGTGATCTCTTTCTTGGTGGTTTTTCTACCGCTAGGGTTGCGATAGGTCTTAGAAGAAGAGTTACAGGCTTTGAGATAAGCCAGAATATATTCAGGAATGGCTTAGCTTCATTAGAGAAAGTGAAATTAGGCTATCTATTTGAAAATATCAGGAAACCGGATAAATCTAATTTTTACAACAGAGGTAAACCATGGACAGAGGAAGAAAAACTGAGGGTAAAGGTAAGATATGCAAATCTCTTAAGCACAGGTAAAAGCAGTAGAGAATCCATAGATTCGCTTTCGTCTGAATTCGGGAGGGGACATTTTTCCATTTCTAAAATTCTGAAATCCGAAAAAGATCCATTAACAGTGAGAGTCAATAATAAACGTTAGCTTGCATAATTTATCTTAGTTATTCAAGAAACGATGGCCAGATCCTATCCTGCATAATCTAAAGACTTTTTGAAAAAGGACTTAGAAAAACAGCAAATACCTGTCCGGAAAATCACGCAAGGGTGATATATATTGCATGTATCCATTTTCAATGAAGTATTCGGCTAAAATGGCTGTTGCTTTTATAACCATGGCTCTGGTTTTTACCGGGGTTGGTGTAGCATACAGAGTAACAGCTCAAAATGCTGAACTTCAAGCAAATCCTTATTCTTATATCCCAGCAAACGTGAATGACATTTGGCGGGGAACCTATGATAATATGACCGCGATCGTTTTCTCTGGAAGCACATATTACGGAGCCATCATATTTGGGCAAAGTTTAATTATAGAAAAATCAAACCTATTTAAGGTATTCAGCACACAGCTAAACCTTCATGTTTCATTAGTTATTTACAACGTGCCAATCATAAGCATACCGGACAACAGTACCTTCAGCTTCAGTGGTTTCAATCTTATCGATAGAATGTTTGGAGGAAACACATCGTCTGGAGAACATGGTCACCAATATATTGCAAACCCAGAGTCAGGTATAATGATTATGGGAAGTTTAGCGGCAATAAAAGCGTCCCTAATATCTAGTTATCAAAAAACTTTCATCACCACATTTGAGCTTAGCCCGATACTTAATACCAACTTTTTCTCTTTTGAAATCATACATACCATGTCGCAGATCATTAATTTTGCATCAGGGAATGTATCTGGCAAATCCATGCAGGTATATCTGTATCTTAACAACAGAATAAATAGCGTGGAGATATTCATCATTCTGGGTTATATTCTTCCTGCAAACAGCACAGTTATACCTTTGCCTGACAATGGACTCCTTCTCACATTGAACCAAGGTAACTTCTTTTACGAATTTACCTACTTTAACCTTGAACTTTTCATGACACTGGTGATACATTGACAAACAAAACGATCTGGAACTCCATCAACCTGGCAGGTTTTTTCCTCAAAAATTACAGAAAATCCAATGCTTTCAGATACATTATTACATTATTTTTCTTAATCGGTCTGCTCATGTCGGTGCTTTCGATATTTTTCCTGAATTCTATTGTCAGTGAATTCGTTCCAAGTTCAATAAAAATAATTCACTACCCGACGCAGATCCTGGAAGACATATACAACTTTGCATGGGCAAGCATAGCGATTTATCTGCCAGTGCTAGCGGTTGCGTTCTTCGCGTCTACTTCAATTTCTTCCGATCTGGAGTCAAGAAATATCTATCAATTTATGACCATGCCAATTTCAAAGGAGGAATATCTTCTCTCAAAAATTATCTCCAGTTTTGTCGCTTCAATTATCTCTTTACTCGTCTTTATTGCAATGCAATTTATAACTTACATTGTTATTTTCAGAAATTTTCCCTCCATATCTTTTCTGAACTATGTTATGGTGATTCTTTTAATCATATTCACAGACACCTCTGCTGCTATGGCATTCAGCAGCATCATCAGGAAAGAGACCTACGGGCCAATCGGGTTCATACTGATTTTTCTTCTAATTACAAATGTTTTATCACTTTTGATATCAAGCATGAGCAGTTTAAATGACAGTTTTATAATTACGAACGCACAAAGACTGGCATATCTTGTCTTTCTGAATGTTGAGCCATATTTTATGGTCTACACCGGTTCTCTGTCTAGTATCAGCTTTAACTCAGAACTCCTCTTAATTTATATACAGATTGCCTACACAGCAGCTTTTATGTTTATTCTATATTTTGTCTTCCTGCGGAGGGGTGAGGTAAAATAAGCTCTATCACGGTCAAGAATGTGCGCAAGATCATAAAGAAAAAAACTGTTCTGGATATACCTGATCTTCACATTTCTAATTCCGTTGTAGGGGTGGTTGGTCCAAACGGCAGCGGAAAATCGACTCTCCTCAAAATTATTTCGGGTTGCATTGAAGAATATCTGGGATCAAGCTTTGTAGACGGGCTAAACATAGTCGAAAACCATAAAAAATGTGTCAAAAAAATGGGCACCCTAATTGAAAACCCTCAGCTGTATTCGTATGTAAATTCTTACGATATGCTTCAAATTGCGTATAAATTGAGGAATGGTAAGAATGGAAACGAGGAAGAAATCGAAAACAGTTTGAATCAGCTGGGCCTGATTTCGAAAAAGGACTTACAAATAAGGGATCTTTCATCGGGGGAGAAAAGAAGGCTTTCCATAGGTCTTGCTCTGGTTGGTTCGCCAGACATAATTATTCTGGACGAACCAACCAACAACATTGATTCAGAGGGAGTGGTGATATTTCAGCGTTTGATCAACAGCCTGAGAGAAGATAGTAATCGGCTTATCATAATAACATCTCATGAATTAGATATCATCGGTAAAATATGTGACAGGCTGATTTTTCTCATCGATGGTCAAATAAGGAAAGACTTTATAATAAACAAAAATGGATATTTCCTGTTGATGGAAACAGATATTTCCGCAAATCCAGATGCTTTAGGGCAATTCAGGACTGAGATCCTCACCGGAAACAGGGTTGCCGTCTGGATTGAGAATGAGGATGAGCTAAATTGTATTTTCAGAACAATATCAGAAGTGGGTATTAAATTAAAAGGCATAGAGAAAATGACACAGGCTGAATTTGAATACAAAAAAGTATTAAACCAGTTATAAAGGATATGCTAAGAAAATTCAATAAAAAGGTCTTGGAAAAGACTGAAGATAACTGGATCTAAAAATATCGGCAACACAGAGGAAAATTAGTTTAGAGGAGAGAAACCTCATCCCCTAGAAGAACCTTCATCCCCGCCTGCGACACCAGCTTTCCATTCACATCCTGAATCTCTATTATCCCAATATATGATTTGTAATCGAAAAGCATCAAAGACACATTCAGGTAAGTTTGTCCGTTCATTGTGCCTTCGGTTGTATTTGCGTTTACAAAGATATATCTGGCACCATCATACGTTCCATTATAAACCTGCTGGCTCCTTGAAGTTAACGCAATTGCCAGGTTAAAGAGCGTGGTATTGTAATCATTGTTGAATTTCAACAGGCCAATTAGTGTTGTGTTACCAGTTCCATTCCCATAAGTGGAAAATGCTATTGCAGACAGGTTTGAAAGCGCATCGTTAAGATATGCAGATTCCGATTCTGTAGTTGCTGTGTTTGACGTATTTACAAATTCCCTGAATAAAGACGAGGCGTTCTGTATGTTCACATCTACTTGGAGGTAATTGGTTTCAAAAACGCCAGTTTGGCTCTGGATTTGTGATGAATTTAAAAATATAGGATGAGACGGTGAGGGGGCAGGGTTTTTAAGTATCGAGACCTCGCTGTTCATTAGAGACAGAATGGAGCTCCGGCTAACGTTCACAGTTGAGACATGGAGCACAAGGATTAGGTAATTAGAATAGACCGAAATCATAACGTTTACAAAGTCGCTAGTAGCATTCAATCCTGCAAATAAACTGGAGAATTCGTTTGATTTTACGAAAGCATATATGTATGGCGTTCCAGACGACGTTAATCCAAATGTTACATTGCTGGTGGTTGAATTCTGTGCACTTTCATTCATTATGGTCCAAATGCGGTTAACCTCACTCTGATTTCTCTCTGAAATGAAACCCACAGTCACAATTCCTTTTCCATTTACAGGTTGAAAAACGGCTAACTCAAGAGAAGTTATGCCAGAAACTGATGGCGAGGTAGAAGTAGGCTCTGAAACATATGCAGTCTCTCCCCCAGAACTGTAGCTTGAATCCGTAAGAGCCAGGAAAGGCATCCTCTCAACAAGTTGCTTATATCCGGGCAGAACATATGTTGTGAGAGGAGTTGACGAATAAGATGAAAAATATGAACCACCATCTCCTTCCAATATTCCGATTCCGGAAGATGCGTTACTGGCTACACCAACAGTTCCCGTGGTCTGTGTCCAGCTGCCTCCAACGCTCTTGTTTACCTGATTCGAGCTGACAACGTTAGGAGAGTTGTACTGGGGCGAAGTTGTAGGATATTGGGTGGAATTTTTACCAGTGCTCAGTAAGCTTAACCTTCCAGTCTCGTAAAGAAACCCGGTAGCTATAACGATAACCGCAACGATGAAAACTATAGCGATTTTTGCAAATTTACCCATCCGCATATTTATGAAAGTCTTGTATTTATACTTTGTCTAAAATACAAATCCTAGGACACCTAACTATAACAAATCGCCACATTCTTTATCTTTGATGCGAGATCGCATAAGGGTAGCAGTGGACCATTCAGTTATGCATTCAGATCTGATACGATAAGTCCGTATCAGTCACTGATAGGATAAAAAAAGATCTATCGGTTTGAGCGTTGACTCCTCATATTAAATTTTGTAGCAAACGATTCTATCGCATACTATCCGGAAGCATCTGAAACGGAAATAAATGTCTTAATTTTTTAGACGCTGTTGACCTTTAACTTAATTCTGCCAAAAATGCGTTAACATAAATTATTTCACAGCATGTATAGAACTCATCAGATGAAAGCAAACCATGGTTTTTACTAATAAGGTAGGATATAAGGGGCATGAATCCAGAGCAGGCATATAGTCTTAGAATAGCATCAGATCCTCATGTATCGGGTGAGAGTGTCTATTACACATTAACATGGATCGAGGGTGATGAATACAGATCATCAATTTATCGCCTCAATTCCGGGAAACAGGATAGAATGACATTCGGCGGGCACGAGAAAAAACCGTTTTTCAAGAATGGATCGCTGTATTATGTTTTCTCAGACAACGAAGAAGAATCTATAATGAAGATAGAGGAAAATAAGGAACCCGTTAAACTGTTCACATCAAAGTCAGTTTCAAAATATGTTTTCCACGATAAAGGAATTCTAGCTATAGCTCAGGACAAAGTTGACACGAAAAAACCATTTGTAACGGAAAATGTCAGGTACAGATTTGATGGCTATGGGCTCTTCAGATCAAGGAAAAAACTTGTATTAATCGGAAAGGAAAACATGGATCTCGTCTGTGGTGATTTTGATGTTACAGATGTAAGTACAAACGGAAAAAGAATTATTTTCTCATCCACCAAGGAAGATGACAATACAGGTTCTGAGGACGTTTACGAGCTGGATCTTTCCACAATGGAATCCAGGAGAATTACCTCTGGGAAAGGCATGGCTTCACCTGTACTGGTCACAGAAAGTGGGCAGATTGCTTATATTGGGCACAGAAGAGGAAAAGTTCCATGGGCTCCAACTAAACTGATTTTTCCTGAAACCGGTAAAGAAGTTGAGATTGGAAAATCTGCGTCAAATTCTGTAGGTTCAGATCTCTTTGTACCAGGGTCAAATTCACTTATATACGACTCCGGTTCATACTACATGATCGGACAGGTTGGCGCCTCTTCATACGTTTTCAAGTATGATGGATCTGTTACAAAGGTCACTGGGGAGGGAATTTCTGTGCGTTCTTTCGATATCTCCAATGGAAAAATGGCTGTTGTTTTCACCTCACCCATTAAACCTTCAGTACTTCAGTTTGGCATTGACGTAGACATGAACGAAGGCATCAGTGGTTTTACACCGCAGAGATTTGAAGTCAACGGGCAGGAAGCCTGGATAATGTTATCGGGAAAGGAAAATCCAACTGTAGTTGCTGTCCACGGTGGTCCCCATACAGCCTATGGAAATGCGTACAGCATTGAATTTAACTATCTAGTTTCAAACGGCTTCAATGTATTGTATGGAAATCCTAGAGGAAGCGATGGCTACGGCGAGGATTTTGCCCGCCAGGTTGCTGGGGACTGGGGAGGGAAAGACTTTGAGGATATACTTTCATTCATGGAAGAGGCAAAAAAACGTTATGATATCTCAGAAAACTTTGCGATAACTGGCGGGTCCTATGGCGGCTTTATGACAAACAGTGCAATAACGAAAACGAACAGGTTCAAGGCTGCAATATCAGAAAGATCGGTTTCCAACCTTTTGAGCATGTGTGGAACTAGCGACATCGGTTTCTGGTTTAATGCTATTGAATCCGGAATCGAGGATCCATGGTCACCTGAAGGCATGCGTGTTCTAATGGAAATGTCACCGATCAGCAGGGCAAAGAATGTCAGGACCCCGACATTATTCATATGCGGTGAAGAAGATTACAGATGCCCAATCGAGCAGTCAGAGCAAATGTATACTGCAATAAGGTTAAACGGAACTGAGGCGTCTCTGGCCAGATATCCAGGCGATTCCCATGAGCATGCAAGAAGAGGGGTTCCAGCTAATATGAAGGATCGCCTTCAAAGAAAACTCAACTGGTTCGTCAAATACTGTAAATAAAAACACAGCAGGAGCTTAAACTTTACTGGGGGAAACAGGCGAATCTGAAAGTTCAAGCAGGTCGTTCAGGACAGCACCCGCCGTCTCGATTGGTCCGTCTGATGATTCCAGCAGTGTCATGGGCGATCGATCCTTAAGCCCAATTGTAAAGCCCAACCCTCTTCCTTTCAGATTTACAATAGGATCATCTGAATTGAGTTTAACCAGAACAGATTCTGCCTCTATCTTTCCATTAATTCTCTTCACACTGGACAATAACCGATAATCTGCCAAATTGTTCTGAATTTTTGAAAGATCCTCAACACCATCATACTTTACGTCAGATGGTTTAAAGTTTGCGCCAAAGACAGAATTTGCTAGGATTACAGTCTTCCACGCACTGTCTATTCCCAGTGTGTCGAAATGAAAATCTGCCTCAAGTATTCCAAACTTCTTAGCATCGTTAATTGCCTCATCAAACGTCTTTCCGGAAGCAATTGAGAGTAGAACAAAATTAGCGGCACTGTTCACCTGTCCCCTGACGTAAGATATCTCTGCAGTTCTGTGACAATGTTTAATAAAATTGAAGAGTGGTACACCGCCAGCTACGGTCGCCTCATAAAGTATCCTACTTGATTTCAGTTTGGCGCCTTTCATTATTTCGTCCCAGAAGTTTGCCAGCCCAGACTTGCATGCAGTGACAATATTTTTGCCGTTTCTAAACGATTCGAGATAGAGGTCGCGTGCCCTGATGCCATCTTTTGTCGCCGGCATCAGATCGACCAGGACGTCAAAATCGGTCCCGAAAAGATCCTTCCGGTCTATCTCTCTGTAACCGGTTCCCCAGATATCCCCTTTCTGCTTGTAATAGAGAAGGCGTCTAGGATCCATCCCATCCTCATTTATCATCATATGCTGGAAGTCCGCTGCGAGCACAATCTGGATACTTTTAAATCTATCCGTTGAAGAATAATCAGATAGTATTTGAAGCAGCGCCCTGCCAACCTGTCCTAACCCTAAAATGGCAACCTTCATTGTGTCTTCCCAGCGTTTATGATGTTGGATAGTGCATTCTGAAGTATACCGCCTCTTGAAAAATAGAGCATCTCAGCATCATTATCTATCCTGACTTTCAATTTCTCGGTGCTCTCCTTTCCTTCTGTGTTGATATATTTTAGAACTGCAGACTTCGAATTGTTTGATGTAAACTCTATGGTCATTTTCTTTGTTACATCCGCTGACAGGTACTTATAACCCCTCCCTTGCTCGAATTCAAGGGGTATGACGCCCATGCCAACGAGATTCGATCTGTGTATTCTCTCATAGCTTTCAGCTATGACGGCCTTGATGCCGAGGAGATAGGTTCCCTTGGCTGCCCAGTCCCTCGAGCTGCCAGCTCCATACTCTTTTCCTGCAAACACAATAAGGGGCGTTTTTTCTGAAGAATACTGCTGTGCTATATCAAATATGAAACCCTCTTTCCTGTCAGGTAGGTGAACTGTATAGCCCCCTTCCTGTGATGCGAGCTGATTCTTGAGCCTGTTATTTCCGTAAGTGCCCCGCATCATAATTTCATGATTTCCTCGCCTTGAACCGAATGAATTGAAGTCTTCTGGCTTTACTCCTTTCTCAACGAGATACTTCCCAGCTGGACTGTTCTTTGAGATAGATCCAGCAGGTGATATGTGATCTGTGGTGACAGAATCACCAAGTATCAAAAGTGGATAGGCTCCTTTTATAGTTTTGAGCGTATTCCTTGTATCTGGTGTGAATCCCTCAAAAAATGTCGGATTGCGGATATATGTGCTTTTTTCGTCCCACGGATAGGTTTTGCTGGCAGTAACGTCGAGCGCAGCCCACTTAGAATTATAGTTATCGATGTTCGAGTATTTTTCCTTGAACATGCCGCGGTCAAGGTTTTTTGCAATTACGGCATTTATCTCCTTTGCCGTTGGCCAGATATCTTTAAGATAAACATCCTTTCCGTCCTTTCCCTTGCCTAGTGGTTCCTTTTCCATGTCTATAATGACAGTTCCAGCCAGCGCAAAAGCGACAACAAGGGGGGGAGACATGAGATAATTTGCCCTTACGTCCTTGTGAATCCTTGCCTCAAAATTTCTGTTGCCAGAAAGAACGGCAGCGACAGAAAGCTTATTCTCGGTTATGGCCTCCTCTATTGCAGGATGAAGCGGGCCACTATTTCCAATGCATGTAGTACATCCATAACCCGCCAGATAGAACCCCAGTCTGTTCAGATATTCCTGTAATCCAGATTTTTCAAGATACTCGGTTACCACGCGAGAACCGGGCGCAAGAGAAGTCTTTACTTTCTTATTGACACTGAGGCCCGCCTCAACAGCCTTTTTTGCCAGAAGCCCAGCTGCAACCATTACATTCTGATTGCTTGTATTTGTACAGGATGTAATAGCTGCTATCACAACGTCCCCATCAGAAAGATATGACTGGGCATCGTCAATCTTTAATGGCACCTGGCGAACTGCAACCTGCTTCTGACCTGATTTACCCGGAGTGATATTCTCCTCACTCTCCAGAAAACTCAAAAAGTTGCGGTTTGCCTTGCCAAGGTCCGTTCTCTGCTGCGGCAGCCTTGGTCCTGAAATACTTGGTTTAATAGAAGATAGATCAAGGTCAATCAGCTCGCTGAACTCAAGTCCTTTTTGAACACCAAACATTTGCTGCTCTTCAAGATATTTTTTTACGAAAGCAATATGTGAGATTTCCCGGCCCGTCATCTCCAGATATTCAATGGTTCTTGAGTCGACCGGGAAGAGTGCAACTGTAGCTCCATATTCGGGGCACATGTTTGAAAGCGTTGCCCTGTCAGGAACGGCAAGTTCAGAAACTCCTTCACCGAAAAACTCTACAAACTTACCTACCACATTTGCCTTTCTGAGTATTTCCGTAAGCGTCAGAACGATGTCGGTTGCCGTGATACCTTCTCTTAGCGCTCCATGGACATTTACACCCACTACCTTTGGTAGTTGAAATGTGACAGGTTCGCCCAGCATCGCAGCTTCAGCTTCAATTCCACCGACGCCGAAGCCGAATATTCCGAGCCCATTTATCATGGTGGTGTGCGAATCTGTTCCAACAAGCGAGTCAAAGAATGCAACCTCTTCTTGGCCGTTTTTTGAGGAGGTGACAACCTTTCCGAGATATTCCAAATTTACCTGGTGAACGATACCGACACCAGGCGGCACTATCCTGAAATTTTTAAAAGATTTCTGAGCCCATTTCAGGAATCTGTACCTTTCAGAATTTCTGTCAAATTCCTTTTCTATGTTCTTATCGTAAGCGTCACTGTTTCCATAAAAATCAACCTGCACTGAATGATCTATAACAAGATCCACAGGCACCTTCGGATTGATTAATTCAGGATCTTTCCCGAGCGCTTTCATCTTCTCTCTCATTGATGCTAGATCGACAACTGCCGGAACACCGGTGAAATCCTGCATGAGTACCCTTGATACAATAAGCGGGACCTCAGAATCCGATGGATCTTTTGCATCCCATTTAAGAACGTTCATCAGGTCTTCTTCTCTGACCCTCACGCCATCAATATTCCTGAGGAGGGATTCAATAATGATCCTCATTGACAGCGGGAGCCTCTTTACATTATATCCTAACTTCTCCAGTTCAGGCAGGGAATAATAACTGAATTCTTTTCCGTTGTGATTCATTGTTTTTTTAGTTTTTTCCTGTAATGACATGATTAGTCATTTCAGCGTCATAAATAGGTTTTTTCGAATTCTATCGAAAAATACCCTTTATATTTAAGTATTTTTATGTATTCAACTTGTATGAATTCGAAAATCAAAGACGTGGAAATATACGAACTCGGAGAAAAGGGCAAAGAGATATCTTCCCCCTGGAGCTCTACCATATTATTAGTAAAACTGACCTCTTCCGATGGATCGGTCGGGTGGGGCGAAGCACCAACAACATTTATGACCATGCCAGTCAAAGAAAGCATGAAAGAAGTTGAAAGGATATTCAAGGGCGCAGATTTTTTTAACATAGAGAAAAATATTTTCGATTTTTACAGGAACTCGTTTTATCTTTCAAAGTCAATGGAGGCAACATCTGCACTCAGTGCTTTTGAGATGGCCTCATGGGATCTCATCGGAAAGCATGTCGGTGAACCTGTATACGATCTGCTCGGTGGAGAATACAACTCACCAATCAGGGCATACTGTAACGGCTGGTATTCGGACTGCAAAACACCTGATGATTTCGTGAAAAAGGGCAAAGCTATGGTTAAGAAAGGTTTTACAGCTATGAAATTTGATCCTTTCGGTCCGCATTATGACAGGATTACCAAGGAAGGGGCCAGATACGCCGGCGAGATCGTTGCTGCACTCAGGTCAGAGCTGGGCGATAAGGTTGATCTACTGATAGAGTGCCATGGGCGGTTTGACACAAGATATGCTATTATGGGTGCAAGAGAGATTGAACCGTATGATCCATATTTCTTTGAAGAGCCGGTTCACCCAGAACTGGAGGTGGGGTTATCTGAGTTCAAGAGATACATAGAGACACCGGTTGCGCTTGGAGAGCGGATTCTTAACAAAAGGGATTTTACCAGGCTTATCTCGCAGGGACTGGTTGACATAATACAGCCTGATTTAACAAACTGTATGGGCATTCTTGAAGGTAAAAAAATAGCTGCAATTGCAGATGCATTTGGCGTTCTGGTTGCACCGCACAATGCGTTCGGTCCGGTGCAGACCGCAGCATCACTTAACCTCGATTATACAATGACAAATTTTGCGATTCAGGAAAGCTTTGAAGAATCCTGGCCAGACTGGAAGAAAAAACTTCTCAAGGTTGGTTACAAACTTTCCGGCGGTCATTTTACACTTTCTGGAAAACCTGGACTCGGGATCGAGGTTGATGAGAAACTTCTTAAGACGAAGATAGTTGACGGAATGGAACCATTTGATCCGAAGGAACCGCCGTGGGTTGTATCAGGAACATTTAAGTGATATGAAAGCAATAGGATATGAATATGATAGATGACCAGAAAGAACGATTGCTGAGGGAGCTGAGACAGACGGCTCAGGATCTGATGAACGCAATAGCTCGCGCTCAGGAAAAACTGAACGAGATCCAGGGCCTCCTGAACAGTAGTAATTCAGCTCAGCAACAGGCGAGAGTTGCACCCAGCAGTACAAGCCCCTTACAGAGCAGCATTCATCGAAGGTTGCCATCAGCACCCACTCCTTCACCCCCTCCACCATCAAGGGAGAGGCCTGAAAAACTTAAGACTGGCATAGAAAAGCTTGACGATCTTCTTTCAGGCGGTATCAGACTTTCCTCCAATGTATTACTTGTTGGACCACCTTATTCGGGGAAAGATACGCTGGCATGGAATTTTATCGCTCAATCACTGCATGAGAAAATACCAGTAGCTGTTATAACTACCGACAAGAGCATAAACGATCTGAAAATGGAGATATCCAAGATATATCCAGATGTCAATGCGGCAGAAGCATCAGGTTACATAAGATTCATAGATGTTTATTCAAAGTCTATCCAGTCTCAGACCCAGTCACAATATGCAATAACGATTGACACAGTAATCAACGTCAGTTCCCTGTTGAAAGCCATGGATACTCTTGTATCACAGTTTGCAAATCTTGCACCATATTACAGACTTGTGTTCACATCCCTTACAACGTATGTAAGTGAAATAGACGAAAAAGTACTGATGAAATTTGTGCAGCAGTTTGCACAGAAGAGAAAATCGGATGGCGGTACCAGCCTTTATCTAATTGAATCCGGGTTGTTTGATAAAAAAGTGATCGAAGCGCTCAGCTATCACATGGATGGTTCAATAACATTCAGGACTGATGCTTCGAAGTTATTCCTGCGTGTTGAAGGCCTGGGGAACGTACGATCCAGAGACTGGGTTGAAGTTTTCCCCTCAGAGAACACGTTTGAGCTGGGTGCATTTACCCTTGAAAAAATAAGATAAACCACTCAGTCTGCCCGTCAAACATCATAGATCAGTTTAGGCTGAAATCATCACAGTGGCAGCTTGCCATTCAAGGCAAGTATTATTTTTTTGCTATGCGAAGCTTATTGTATCATCCGTTTATTGATTGCCATGAGCAAAAACAGTGGATCGGACGGGTATGATTATGAACTCATTCAGGAAGCTACGGAGATTATAAAAAAACATTACAGAAAACACTGGCACTCTGTAGGCTGTGCTCTTCTTACTTCAGATGACAGTATTTACACATCGTTCAATATAGATGCAACCGTTGGTAGGATTGCAGTTTGCGCTGAGCCAATAGCAATTGCTCAGGCTCTTAAAGACGGGAAAAGGAGATTTGAGACCATCGTTGCAGTAAGGCATCCAGATCCAGAAAAGGGTCATGATAAATACGAGATAATCCCTCCGTGCGGAATGTGTCGTGAGATCGCGACAGATTATGACATGGATATAAGCGTGCTGATAGAGGAAGGAGGAAAAACACTGAAGATGAAAATGATAGATCTTCTTCCGTACAAATACAAAAGATAATGCAAATCATATACAGTTAAATTTTTTACCTATTCTCAAATCACTCGCAGGTTGGGGTTGTGGGGTAGCTTGGTATCCTACGGGCTTTGGGAGCCTGAGACCCCGGTCCAAATCCGGGCAACCCCATGCATTTATCTTTATTCAATGACAGGCGAGTTCAATCGGAACGCGATGCGTTCAATACATCTATTTGCCATAAATATAAAAGCAAGTAATAATTTGAAACAATGAAAACATTTAACCGCAGCAATATTAATTAGGTAAGGATAAAATGCTAAGCGGATCTTCCGAACGAAATAGGATAAGGTCTCTTGGCGAACATCTGACTCCTTTACGGGTATTCAATGAATACATAATGCCAAAGATCGCAGACAGGATTTATGAATACATCTGGGTCGATCTATTTGCAGGAGAAGGAAGTCTGATACTTCCCATTCTGAATCTGGTTCCAGTTGCTGAAAGGACAGAATTCTTCAGTCGCCATATCTATCTTTTCGACATTCAGGAAAAAATGGTTGGCAAATGCATAGAAAATGCCTCTGATTACGGTATCCCCAAAAGATTCGCTGAAAGTAATATAATGGTTCAGGACACACTCATCGAGTATCCTCATTTCCTAAAAGGAAAGATGAAATCAGTTTATCATCTAACCAACCCGCCCTATCTATACATCGGGTATATATCAAAGCACAATGGAACCAGAAGCAAGATGAGGTATTTTTCACGGGAAAACAAAGGTCTTCAGGATCTCTATCAGGTCGCGCTGATGAACGATCTGCGAAATAATCTTGGTCAGATGATATACATCATACCTTCAAACTTCATTTTCGGTCATTCAGCATCAAACGCAATACGCCGAGGCTTTCTTTCCACCTACAATATAAAAGACGCAGTTATATTCGAAAAGAGAATATTTGAAAACACTGGAACCAACGTTGGGGTCTTCTTCTTTGAGAGATCTGCAGTGGAAAGAGAGACAATAAAATTTACCGCCTTAAAGATAAATTCATCAATCCAAAATAAAACCTACCTCTTAAAAAAGCAAAACGATTACCGCGCTGGATCTTACTTCGATGAATATGTCCAAAAAAATAAGAAAAAGATGTTGAAGATCCACTATTATTTAAAAAAAGAGGAGATAGATCAAAACAAAGGCGACATCGAGGTCGTTCTCCTGGATTCCAAATCGTATGATGGAGGAAAATATGCTAAAAGAAAATTTTCAATAAATGAAAACCTTTATTCAAAGATCAAGTCAAATCCGGTATTTTTAAGAACAGTTGATACCGGAAGTGAGAATGGTCGAGCCGGTTTATATAGTATTCCTGATTTTTTTGGTGCAGATGGAATTTACGTTGATGGAAACACCTATCGTACAAATCCGATTCAGGTGTTTATCGAACCGCGACTTTCATCAGCCCAGCTGCACAAAGTAATCCATGGATTTAACAGCATCTTGAACCGATTAAGGGAAGAGACTGACAGTGAATTCATGACAACTTACAAATACACCTATAGTTGCAAATACACAAGGAAATATTTAGGTCTAACACAAGCCAGGGCCATAATGGAA
>JAKAAI010000136.1 GCA_021797055.1 Thermoplasmata archaeon
ATTAAAGAAACAGGCTTATATTTGGTCTCAAATACCATGGCTTCAAGCTCACCCTGGTATGTGAACCTCTCAAATGGACAGTCCTTTTCAAGCAGGAATGGCACAATATCGTTTCTGGAACCAAATGGAACCTATTACTTAAGCGCCGTATCCGAAGGTTATACATCTGAGTTTACGAATTCAATGAACTTTACTGTTATAACAATAAACGGATCTTCTGTGACTGAGCAGGTTACATTCAAGGAGATTACCCTTAAAATCAGTGCCGAGTATTTACTAGAAGTTGGAGGAACAGTTTCAATGATACTGGCCGCGGTTGCAATTTTGTATTTCCTTCCCAGAAAAATGAAGACCAGGTAAACTTCACGAAATGTTTCTTGTTTTTTGTGCTCATATTTCTGACTTTGGAAATATTATGATTTCAATAAAGGAAAATTAGACTCGTTTGTGCAAAAAGACAGTTAAATTCTTTAAAACCGGGTAAATAATTATTTTGCGTCTTTTTATCAAAGAATATGAGACCGTTAGATTAAAATGATTAACACTAATTTGCAGAAAGTAACGGAATAATTATAAATAATTCTGAAGTAGCCTGGACAATGCCTGTTGAAAATAGACCGCATTCCCGTTATCGAATTTATTTTATTATATTAGTGATATTAACGATTTTATTTGTTGTTTTAGAAAATATATACCTTAACAGCCATATTCTGGAAATCCTGTCTCCTTTGACTGGTGCGGTAGGAGTGGGGATAGCTGCTTATTTAGGTAGCAAAAGGAAATTCGGTTATGGTTACAAAAAAACCGATAAGAATGTTATAAGAGGTGCAGTTTTAGATGAATACCTATCAAGAGAATATTCTGGTGAGAGTAAGAGGCTGACTGGGAAGGATCCAGAAATATACAGGATGCTATATCCTGATCCTCTTAGAAAATGGTCTCCTGCTTTCTCGGTTCTTGGGAAAAAACCTAGAATTGTCGTTTCTTATGACTTTTTCCTTGGTTTACAGCCAGGCGAGAAAAAAGCTCTGATCTTACACGAGATTTTCCATTTTGTGCACAATGACGAGAAAATTATCTATTCACTATCATTCCTTTTTGTCCTTTCGACAGGAGCTTTGGTGGCCTCGTTTGTGTACGGAATAGAATTTGGAATAACAGGATTGATATTTCTCCTGCTTTCAATTTTCGCATCGTTAATGGTTGCATCAACTGTCCTTCTCAAATTGCAACTTATCTGGCAGGAGTACCGTTCAGATACATGCGCCGCAAGAGAATTGGGAAATTTTAATGACATAAGGTCAGTCATAGTGAAAGCATCAGAATCCATAAAGTCACAGGTTTCAAATAAGAAATACGAAAGAATAGAAACTATATTGAAGAGAAGGTTGAAACATCTGGAGCGAAAGTATCTCCTTTTCGCGGAAACCAATAATATTGAAAAGTCCTTTTAGGAGATCTCAGGGAGTTCAAGAAGATGCTTTGCAAGTTCATCTGGTTTCGTAACCATGGGATAATGGCCTGTCTCCATTGTCCGGTATGGGCCAATGAGCTTTCCCCATTTTCCCTGGATTATTTCATCTACCGGGTCCCCGCTTAAGGTGCAGAAAATATACGCAGTCTTAAAAAGATCAGGCGATCGTGAGAGCGTAATTGGATCAGTTGCAAGCTTGATTGGCCAAGGGGTGCATTTATCAATCATCCATTTCTTGTTTCTGCCAATAACATCTTTTCCAATATTACCAAGAATCATTTCAGAGAAAGGGACTGCAAATGATCCTTTATTAAGTGGGCCAAATTCCTGGACTGGATCAAAACTCCCCTGAGGACCTCTGATATCTTCCGGCCTGAATGAGTCGAGATACACTACCAGACTGATCCTCTCTGGTACCCTATCAACAACGGCAGCAGCAACCTTTCCTGCAAAACTGTGCCCGACCAGGATTATGTTTTCCAGATCATTGAACTTAATTACGTTGATGACGTCCTCAATTGCTGTCTTCATACCAATTTCTGGGGATGCAAGATGAACCCTTTCACCCATTCCTGTAAGGGTTATGGGGAACGCATTATGACCATTTGAAAGAAGTATCCGGTCAACTTTATTCCAGACCCACCCGCCCAGCCAGGCTCCAGGTATGAGAACATAATTATACATGTGAACAAGATAGACCGGCCCTGATTTAAAAGTTTAGCATGTCTGAACGAATCTGAATCACGCCGGAAATATAATCTACTTTAAGAAATGATGAATTTATTTAAAACAGTGGGTGGATGTATTAAGATGTTTCATTTCCATACAGTCAGTATCTTTTCCCGGTTGAATGAAGCTTTGTTGATAAAATATATGCCCACGGTTGCGATTAGTAAAAGTACCGATATTATGAGTATGTTCTCCATACTTGAAAGCGATATGACCTGGACTTCGCCAAGCACATAAAGCACAAGGAAAGGTAGTAGCGAGGCTGCCCCTAACTGGTAGGCACCCTGTACGCTTGATGCCTTCGAAGAAGCAAGTGTACCGAAACTTATACCGTAGAGCATGGCAAGCGGCATTCCTATGAATATCAGGATAAAAGATCCAGTATTTGGAAAATAATAATACCCTATCGTCTTGAATGTCGTAATATCAATCAATGAATAAAATATGAATATTCCAGCCCACAAACCTATAATGACGGGGATAAACGATGCAATGTATTTACCAATGAGTATCTCGCCATCCGATGTTGGCGTAGCCAGGAGTGGTTCCAGGCTCTTTTCCACCTTTTCTCCAACAAGATTGTAGGATGTCAGATAAAGTGGAACCAGGGCAGATATGATAATGAAAAAGAAGGCAAATGAGCTGAGTAATCCAACAACGGTAGAAGCTGGAGCTGACTTCGCTATAATAACATGATTTAAAATAAGCGGAAGAGCAACTGCAAATACAATGGGCAAAAGGAAGGTGAATGCAAG
Source organism: Thermoplasmata archaeon (assembly GCA_021797055.1). Next base: position 2,959 of record JAKAAI010000136.1, read on the forward strand.
AAGAGGTCTTCTCTTCCTATATATTTTGAGGTCTTTTTTTGCAATGGCCCATGATTTTTGCAATCTCAATTTATTTCTCCCCCACCAGCTTGAAATACGCATCTTCAAGAGATATTTTTACCTCGTTCACAGAACGGATTTTCCCGCCAGCGGCGGCTATCGCATTGACAACAATCGGTGTATCTTTATCAATATCGGCAAGATCAATCAGAAGTGTATCAGACTCCTGAGAAACATTACCAATGTTCAGTGCTTTAACTGCCTGTAATATCGGATCATTAATTGCGGACAGCTTGACGGATATTCTGCTCCCGGAGAAAAACTTCTGAAGATTGACAGGTGTGTCCACAGTGATCATGCGTGTTTTTAAAATACCAATCTTGGTGCAGATCCTCTGTGCTTCGTCCAGGTTATGCGTGTTAAGCATTATAGTTCTGTTTTCCTTCTTCAGTTCAATTATGAAATCACGTATTGTCCTTGATGCCTCCGGATCAAGGTTTGCAGT
>JAKAAI010000041.1 GCA_021797055.1 Thermoplasmata archaeon
ATCCAACATGCCTCTTTAAGGCAGATTTTACTCTGAAATTTGTTTACTGTGAACTGAAAGAAGAGGGCAAGGAGGAGCTGGAAGTGATAGAGGATATTCCAGCCAAGGATTCAAGCGTATACTCCCTTAGCTTTGATATTTCCTCCAAAGGATCCATGATTGCTGAAGCAGTCTTTTACAGGGATGAGATTGCGCTTACTCCAAATATGCGAACCAGGGATATGGAGAACCTGGTGCATTCGATCCTCGGAAGTTCTTCTTGAAATACTATATATACTTTATAAACTAATATGTTTATTTATTACCCTGTTCTTTTCAATCATGAATGGAACAGCAATAATAACAGGAGGATCAAGAGGTCTTGGTAAAGAACTCGTAGATCTCTTCCTCAAGGATAACTGGAAAGTAAGCACATTCTCACGGAGCTGGCCTCAGGATATCGAGTTCATGGAACCATCTTTCCTAGGATTGAAAGCAGACATAAGGTTTGAAGCAGACATTGAAAGGGTTATATCGGAGACTAAAAGACTGCTGGGAAACCCTCGCGTTCTGGTATTGAATGCCGGCTGGGTTTCCAGAGCCACGAAGATAGTAGACGAAAATATAAACAACCTCCGTGAGGATGTTGAGGTTAACCTGATCTCTAATACCTTCATGGCGCAGGAGTTTATGCGGAAATGCAACCCTGAAGCAGTTGTGCATATAACATCGGATGTGGCGGAATCGCCTTACCCTGGCTGGGGTTTCTATGGTGCTTCAAAGCGTGCGATGGATTACATAATGGAGACATTGAAGCTGGAAAATCATGAAGTGAAATTTCTTTCAATAGACCCGGGCGACATGAACACAACGATGCACATGACTGCCGATCCTGAAGCGGACCCAGCAGGACTTGCTGATCCTGCTGTTGCAGCTTTGAAGGTCTTCAACAGGATCAGAGAAGAGGTGAGAAGATGATTGCACCATCTGAATACCTTATTCATGCAAGGGAGTTTCCTGCAGGAGTTCCGACTGAATACCTGGACAGGAAACGTTCCGATGTGAATTTGCTTTCGATAAAGGCATCATCCGGCACTTATTCTATCCTGCATTTTGCAGATATAGTGAACCTGCTCCGAAAAGGCGACCTGCTTGTCTATAACAACAGCAAAATCGTCCGCTCAAGCATGAAAGGGTACGTTAGAGGAATGGATCGATATGTGCGCGTGAATTTTGGGTACAGCGAGACCGGGATTATAGTGGAGGTAAGGGATCGTTTACATGCATACCAGAGCGGAGACACTATAACGTTTTTGAATGGTTCATTCCTTACCCTGGGCAAGAAATATGAGAGGTATGGGAGATTTTGGCATGCGGCATTTTCGGATCCCGCTGCATTCAAGAAACTGATGAACAATTCCGGAGATTTCATTATATATGGTGAAAACAGCCCGCTTTATCCAGCATCTGTATATGGATCTGAACTGGCGGCGGTTGAGGGATCAGTGGAATATCCGTCTGCCTCCAGGCCTTTCACCGGTGAAATAATTGCATCATTGACGAAAGTAGGAATACGGTTTGCACCTATAACAATCCATTGCAACCTTGGGTCTCTGGACGCTTCGGAGTTCCTTCATCAGAAGAGCCTCCTGCCGGAATATTATGACATACCTGAAAGCACTTCAGAGATGATTTCCAGTGCCAGGGAGAAGGGAGGCAGGATAATCGCTCTCGGAACAAGCGTTGCGAGGGCGCTGACGACTGTGAGAAAAAATGATGTTTTCAGGCCTGGTAGTGGATTCACCTCAATATTCATAGATCAGGACACTGAGACAGGACTGGACGGAATAGTGACGGGAATGCATGATCCAACCACATCCCATATGCTTCTGATATCCGCATTCGCCGGTATCGGACTGATAAGGGCTGCATATGAAGCGTCGGGTGAACACGGGTTCCGATGGCATGAGTTCGGAGACGAATGCATCATATTGAGGTCTTGATTTCAGGGAGCGAAAATTATACTTTCTTCCTTACAAGAAGATAGAAGAGAAACGAAGCTACAAGAACCATCGCTATGATAGCAACAACGAACTCGATCTCATACTCAAGGGTTTTTGGTGAGGTAAATTCTATGACCAGATAAGCGGCGGATCCGCTTACTACGAAGGTCCCTGAGGGCTGTGCAACCCTGTATCCAGGTACGCTGTATACTGTAAAGTTATAGGTTCCGTTTGTAAGAGACAGCACAAGTGGGATGCTGGAAAGATTGTATTTTACCCCATCGAAGACAATTGTCCAGTTCTGGTTTGCCGGGAGCCCGGATTCAGAGATGCTCACGCTATATTTCAGCTTGAAGAACTCAATCGGAACGGATATGGCTGACCCGTTAACCGTGAACGTGCCAAAGAACTGAGCTGCTGTATATATGTTGCTGGATCTGGAGAAATTGTAGCTGTATGTCCCGTTCGTAAGGTTCACGGAAACAGTATTTGTGTGGATCTGGCCAGTGCTAATTATCCCTTTTATATCCAGAGACCATGTCACGCCAGAAGGCAGGCCTGATTCAATAAATGTCACCCTGTAGAGCTTCTTCTCAAAATGAAGTGTTATTGATAGATTTTCTCCGTTTATGATAAAAGTCCCGTTATCTGTCGGAGCGTAAATCGGGTTTGAAGCATATGCGCTGTACTGATATGGACCGTCTGTCACATTTGCTGAATACGATCCATTCGTGGATATCGAAGGGGAAGGTGGAAGACCCAGGATATTAACATGCCATGCAGTGCCTGAAGGCAAGCCCGTTTCGTTGAATGTAACAACATAGTTGCCTTTGACATAAGAAGAGATACCCTGCTGAAGGCTTCTCTGAAGGTAGCTGAATATCCATGTTCCGTTGCCTGAAGGAGAATAAGCTATATTCGCACCTATCGATCCAGTCTGAGTGGTCTGGAGGGCGATGACGCTGCTGTCAGGGGCAACCCATGTCTGCGATTTGAACGGCAGTAGCCTCGGAACAACACTTCCACCCGTGCCGGGACCAAAAACACCTGCTTTTGCAGCAAGTGCGCCGGTCACAAGGAACTGGGGGGAGAAGGTTCCCGGGATTCCTGTTTGTCCGTTCGGCCCAATTGAAACGACAGAGTCACCGTAAAAATAATCATAGTGAAGCCTGCCTATGATGTAAGAAGCACCCGGAACAGGCATAGAGAGTATATCTGATCCAATGCGTGAAATTATGCTGCTGCCGATATAACCTGGTGCTGTGTCAAGCATTGATGTTATATTGAATGCTGTTGCCCATGGAATAAAAATGGATGCGGATCTGTACTCATATCTTGCTAGATCTGGATAGAGACCCGTGTATGGCGTTTCGATCTGCAATGAAAAATTCCCCGCAAATCCTGTTTCGTTTATCCCCGATATCTGTATGATCGCCTGCACAAAGAACGCCGGTGTTCCCAGGCTCGAAGCCAAGAAGAAGGCCTGCTGTATTGACGCATTAAAGCTGCTGAAGATAGTTCCGTCCGCAAGATATGATGTTGCGTTGATGTTAGAAAGGTTCACTATATCGGTAATCCCGGCCAGAAGGCCTGACATAATTGTGAAGTTGTCGTTTATCACAAATGATGTGAAATTATAAGCGTTAATAGTGCCCCATCCATTCAGGAGGCTGTAACCGTATCTATCCGTGTACAGCGTGTTCTGGCCGAATATTACTGGCATGTAAGGCCTGTTCGCTAAGGAGGTGTTATAGGCAGCAGATCCGTAATGACCTATGCCGGTTGAGTACGAGATTGGATTATACTCTGCAGTGCCAATGCTGTAAAGGACCGGATCCAGAAATCCCAATGGTGAGGTGCCCTGTCTCTCTATAGAATGATCAATTTCAGCTATTACACCACCCAGCAGAGGAGAGGCTATGCTGGTGCCGGCAACAGCCTCGAACGGGTAACCCTGAGAAGCGTTGGTTGCATCGTAAGTGAACCCGCTAACACTAATGGTCATTATGGTATTGTTTGCCAGGGCGGAAATATCTGGGACTCCCCTGCCCTGTCCCTGTATCAGAGAGTTGGCGGAAGAATTCACCTGCCAGTCTGGTTCTGGAAACACGCTTGATATTCCGGAAGTTGTTCCAACAACGGTTGAAAGATTTGTGATTGATCCAGGTTCATACCAGTTTGTCTCCGACGATATCTGAAGGGAGTGGGTCAGGGTTACAGAAACACCGCCGACGGCCACCATGCCAAAATTATTGTAGGCCATTGAAGCTGGAAAGCTTACATTGGACCCTATGTACTCTGAGCTTGAAGAACTGTCGGCATCGTCACCGCTGGAAGCAAGGACTGTTATTCCTCTGGCATTGGCCTCTTGAAGATCATTATACCATATGGTACAGTTGCCATCTGTCCCACCCCAAGAGTTGGATATCACCGAAACATTATCCATTGCGGAATATGCAGGAAGTGGATTCAGGATGGAGCTGAAGGCATCGACAAGGTTCACGGTGGAAGCGTTGCTCCCGTATACGTTGTAGATTGAGGACCCGGGAGCACTGCTTCCCAGCATCTCCAGGTCCAGGGTGTTCTCTACATAAGCTCCGGTCGAGTCATATGAAGCCCTGATGCCTGGAAGAGGGGCACCGTTGATCGGGTATGCGTAGATCTTGCTATGCGGCTCGCCAGGTGGAAGGGTTTCATTGTAGTAAGCGTATATATCTGAAGGCACAAACGGACCAACGTTTGTATTAGGAGAGATTAGCCCTCCAGTTGATGTTATTTGTTTCGTGGTTCCGGTATATTCGCCGCTCCAGAGTATGGTCGCCTCCACCATGTTTGTGGGATATCCGAATTGGGCAAAAAGCGTATTTTCCTGCATTGCTATCTGCATATCGGATCCATAAAGATACTGAGCGCTCGTTGAGTTGACCGGTATCGGAAAACCATTCACTGTGACATTTTGTCCAAGAGCATGAACTGCATGTTCCTTTTGAAGCACAAGTGGTGCGTATTCGTTCATCAGTACAGAATAGTTGGACAGTCCCACGATGCCTGACACGGAGCCAGCAATTTCAGCCGGCAATGAGGGTGTCCGTGTTGGAGCAAAATAAGATCCGATAGGGGAATTAAAACTTGATAATGAAATTCCAAATATATTACTCACCTGGCTGGGAGAGGCAGTGAACGAAATTTCCATTCTGTCAGAGAATTCGGCCAGGCCCGTAACTCCGTTCTGGTGCAGATATGCTACAAGATCCTGATAGACAGGCTTAGAACCACCAAACATTAAATCGAACTGATCCTTCGTGAGATATTTATGATATAGTGGCGATGAAGGATTGTTTAAAGCAGAAAGAAAATGATTGAGCAAAGTCTCATTGCTCGGGTTGAGTCCTATTACAACGGTCACCGTGCCATTGTAAGGATGACTTGTACTATTCAACTTAATAAGAGGATCTATGCATCCTTTTGCATAATCAGTAATTTTCTGCATAGGTCCGAAAAAGTTTGTCGCCGTATACTGATCAGCGATGCCTCCTGAGGCGCTTAATTGGGGCCCACCATAATGCTGCGCCGAGATTGTCCCCAGTATTGCCGCGGCTGTCATTAGCATAACCAGGATAAATGATAAAATGGCCCTTTTTTTAAAATAGTGTTCCAATGTACAGCTTTTTAGTTAGTGAAACTTGGTTCAAATATGTTTCCAGGTTGCATATTGACGAACAATCCTTTGATTTTACCATAGTATAACCTTGGGAGATCACTTTAGTCCAGCTAAGATAATTGATATCAGGTACTATTCTTTGTTCGCTTCTATTTTCTTGCATTCTGGAAGAGAACTAATAATGGCAAAAACCCTATCTAAAAAATTCTAAACCTCGAGTTTAACATTTATGAGCGGGGAATCCAACACCATTCAGGGATGGAAGTATGTCACAGGAGTTTCACGAGTTTCGATGATTTTAAAGAGTTCATTCAATCAAATTCCTCAGTAAAATTTCCATCATTTTAAGCAACATGTTCTTGTTATCATGCAATGAATTCCTTACTCATATTAATTTACGACTGTAAGCAGTGTAAATCACCCTTGACTAAACGGTTCTTTACTGCCTGTATGACTTGATGGTAAACATGTTTCAAATGACCTATTAATATCGAGACATGCGAAGTAATACGATGTTTCTTGTTTCGTGCCTCTTTTTTCTATAAACTATAGAAAATTCCGAAATGACAAATAATAAGAATTTGCTTTTACTAAGGCTCAAAGGCTAGACTTGCATTTATTCTTAGGACTAGATTAACGTTGCCATCAAAGCCATCATCATTGGGATATTTGTTCTGCCAGATTCCTTTGGGAATCTAAACAATCCATCCTCGCACTTTACCATTCCAGGGAACTGTTGAAACATAGAATGGTCGTATTCTTTGAACAGATCAATTTTCATTCCACTTTCGGAAATTCCATTCAGAACATCGCTTAATCTAACCATGAACTGATAATTTGGTAGGGCATCATATTCAGTTCCACCTACGTAATCCAGGCCCTTATATTCATTTGGACTCTGTTTAAAATAGTCGAATTTTACAACTAAATCCCCATCTTGATCAGAATCAAAAAGATGGGTAAAGGGGTGTTGATCATAGAGAAAGAGTTTTCCTCCCTTATGGAGAAGTTCAGAGGCAGACTTGATAAGCTTCTTGACTTCTGGAATCCAAACAAGAACCCCTTTGCTAATGTATATCAGGTCAAACTTATTGTAAAATTCGTGCGGAATATCTAAGACGTTACTCTCGACAAACTCTACCTTGATACCGGAATCTGCTGATAGACGTCTCGCCTCACTTATAGCTGCACCGGAGAAATCAAAACCTACACACTTTGCACCTAAATTAGCAAGAGAAAGTGTATCTTGACCACAATTGCAGCAGAGATGACCTACCTTTTTTTCTCGAAGATCTGGTAGAAGTTTTAATTCAACATGATCGAGGGTGCTTCCGCCCCGTTGAAAAAATTTGGCTTCTTCTTTCCTATGGCTGACATGTATGGGGGTAACCTCATTCCATGCCTCCCTGTTCTTATTGATAAATTCATCCTGTTTCAGCTTTATCGACTTATAAATATGATGTGCAGTAATAAATGTTCCTGCTTATTCTTTGTTTTAAGGGTTTGTATAGAAAATGTAATTCTATAGAGAGCGAAGTGTATCATATTTTATGTAAGATTGAACGCTTCGAGGCATGAATAAACCTTATGGCACAGAATCGATACTTCTGTTGATTCGAAATCGAGGTACAAACAATAATTAAATAAGTGCATAGCCGAAGGGAGATAAAATAAGCCATTTAAGACGAGTCATAGGGCCTTCATGGTAACTCGTAATAACATCTATGGTGGAATATACCTCAAAACCGCGTAAACCCACTTATTATCTTCCTCCAAAGCTGAAAACGGATCTTAAAAACTACTGCAAGAGCATAAAAATCACGTGAAGTTCCGATCTGAGTGTATAAATGATTGTTTAAAGTAAAGTAAATTCTGAAAATGTGAAGCTCGAAATGCGGAGAGCCGGATTCGAACCGGCGAACCCCTACGGGAATGGACCCTAAATCCATCACCTTTGACCTGGCTCGGCAATCTCCGCTTTGTAATAGGGATATGATTGTTTGATATTTTAAAAGTCTACATTTTTCCTTTTCGTTGAATTTTATCCTTTCCACGAATTGATTGACAAGATATACAGGCGAATGAGGATAGAAAATAAATCCAGTTAATAATTTTATTTAAGGTTATTTAATGGATGATGGGGAAATTCATCCAAACGTCTCAATAGTTCGTCTTAGGATGTGCGATTTCGCTTCCGTCAAACACAACTGTATATCATTTTAGCAGTTATGTTTATTTGACTTTACTTGTGAATCCCCTCAGAGTAAACAACGGAGCGGCAAACTGGAGGTTTTTCGACATGTTGCCGCTGATTTTCACAACCGGCATTACGATAACAGGACTGTCAAATACAATTCAGGAACCCGTTCAACTTTATATTTTGAGAGGGAAAAGTTAAATTGAAAACAATAAAAACTGTTGCATTTCTATCGATTTAAATTTTTCAGTTTCTTTCATAATATAGACACCTAGAAGATATCAAAACTAATCGCGGAATCTGGTATTCCAATTCATCAGGCGTATTCGAGCATTGAATTAGGTGAGAGATGGAATGAGATAACATCATGAAGAGATATCGGTTCACACCCAATCAAGAATATGATAGGAATAACTAAAAGAGAAATAAGGGGTACACAAAAGTTGAGAGAATTGATGGAAATTGCGATGGAGAGTCGATACCTGTACTCTAAAATATATTGTTCAATAAATCCCAAAAACAATCTTGGTAGCTTCTAAGATTTTTTGAAATTCATCTTTTCCCACTTTTCCTGTGTTTTTGATTAATCTTACCTGTGATACTGACCTCAATTGAAACAAATCTACGACCGATCTCCTGGATAAATTGTTTATACCGTCGGGAGACAGCTCCACCATCCAGGGAACTGAATCATAACGAGGTTTGTAATCTGTTATAGGTGCAATGACTTTCAGTGGTAAAATACCGATTTCATTGCTGCTTACTATAACGCATGGTCTAGTCTTGGTTATCTCTGCTCCGACGGTTGGTGAGAGATTTACCAACCATATATCTCCTTGATTCAACTAATCCCCTTAATCCACAAAATCCTGAGAATCAAGTCCATTAAGACTATTGAGGTCCTCATCAGACTCGTAGTAATGCTTTAGCTTCATTGCTTTCTCCATGATTTCTTTCTTCCTATCATTAATGGCCTTTTCCCTCACAGCCGCAGCTAGAAATTCAGATTTATTCTTTTTTGTTTTAAGAAATTCTGATACGTCATCAGGCAGAGTCACGTTAAGTCTTTGAGTTGACACACATAATAATGTGTATTATATATACATACCTTTTGGTGTTTAGAAATAAATTAGAATCGACTTTCCAGGATAAATACCATTTTACGATGTGGGAGAAAGATGCTCTCCAATTTTCAATAGACAATTTTTTTTCACTAGTTTTTTCCTGGTTTGATAACTAATTGCATAGTAATGATCAATAAGAAAATGGCTCAGAAATGATTGAGAGGGTCTTGGAGTACCCTAGCTCGAACGTTTTTCTTGAAATAAATGTAAATACGCATAATACGAACTTGAAAATTAAATTTTATGGAGACAACTTAATATTTTATCTAAACCCAATAAATGAGGGTTTACATATCAAATGCGAATTATTATTTACGGACAAGGAACAGGTTTGAAGCGGGAAACCAAATGAAACAAAACATGTGGATCGTGTATAAATATATGTTATACATATAACATATATATGGAAAAGAAAACAACAGTTGGACCAAAAGGCCAGATAGTCATACCAAAAGATATCAGAGACAAAATTGGAATCAAGGAATATTCAGAGGTAATTGTCGACACAGTTGATGATACCGTCATAATCAAAAAACTCAAACCTGCCTCCGTAACATATGTGGACTATTATTGCGCAACTTATTCAAAGAAGCTTACCAAAAGAGTGGATATAAAGAAAATAACCGAGGAACAATATGAAAGGAACATTCTACATTGATTCCAATGTTTTCCTATACCCCGTTCTTTACAACAATATAAAAGAGTCTGAAACTGCAAGGGAAATCCTCGCGGAGATAGAAGGGAAGAATATTCAGGCTTATACATCAACCCTAACCTGGGATGAGGTCAGTTATGTAGTAGAAAGGATCTTTGGGAAAACAGATTCGATTGAGGTGGGTAAGAGATTCCTTAATTTTCCGTTCTTAAGATTTATACCGGTAGATGATGAGATAATTAGGAGGAGTCAGGTTATCCGGGAAAAGTATAATTTGAAACCGAGAGATTCAATTCACCTTTCATGCGCCATTGAACGAAACATATCAAAAATTATAACTGACGATGCAGACTTTGATGGAATCAAGGAAATTACAAGGATACCAATTAAACAGTGAAACAGTTTGATCCCAAAACCATCACCCTTGACCTGGCTCGGCAATCTCCGCTTTGTAATAGGGCTATCATTGTTTAAGATTTTCCCTTAATGAAGTCGGTTATCCATTCCAAGAATTGCTTTAATATACTGGCAATTGAGGGTCAGAAATAATTTCAGTTAACAGTTTTATTTAAGGGTAGTCATTTAATTGATTCAAGATAAAATTTTGTAAAATTCTTAATATTTTTGCCAAAGATGTCAGATGGCTCATAATATAATTTTTCCTTATTTCTTGCTTATATGTTGAAAAGGAGAGAGTAAAAACCGCATTCAGGCAAGGACGTTTTTTGAAGCGACAGTTTTTTTATACATCCTTGGATTATTATTTAACATAATGAGAAGTAGCAGGATGATTATGTTCGCTGCGATTGCTGCAATTATCGTAGCTTCTCCCATCTCATTTCTAGTCCTGATCCCACCAGTCCAATCTTTTTCTGTTTCCGACGGCAATATCTCAAGTATTTATGATGCAAACCTCAGCAATGTATGTAAAAGCATTTTACACCATGAATATTTAAAATTGAATGCTAGGTCTGTTGCGTTTCATTCAAATCAAACTAGTTCAGCCTCTTTCGAAGCATCAACATGTTTCTTTGGTACGTTCATGAATGTAACTGAACTAGTATATACAGGGATCTTGGATTATAATTTTAGAGGAAATTTTTCCAGTTGTATCCACCCTTTAGAGGTAACAGTGACACTTTCTGCTCTTTATAGTAATGGTTCCCTGGATGATAATGTCGTAATATACAGTCCCTGGTTTTTTCATTTAATTTCGGATCCCTATGAGAGAAATGTTTCAAACACAACTTCGATAACGTGTTATCTTTGGGAAAGGGGCTCTGGAACTATCTTTTTTCCTCTTGATAATTGGAGTCGCGTTATAGAAGGTCAGAGATATTATTTTTGCCTTGGTAATCTAAGTGAACCGACTTTCCCAAGAAATTTTTGTGTTTATTACGACCCGCCAATTGTGTCGAACCTTACCTTGGAGTTAACAATCAAGGCTATAGGGCGTACTGCCACAATGGAGGATAATTTTACAGTATATCTAATAGATACGGGCATAAAGAGCGGTACGAACCAAACATAGGTCAATCCCGGCCTTAATTAACTCACACTATATTTTGATGAGGCTCTGTTCTCTAAATGTCTTCCGCTGACAGTTCTATCCTGTGGAGCCTTCTTTAAGTGAACAAAGCAACTCCTCTCATAGGAATGTTATTTACTCAATTCTAGGGCTTTGCCGTCAACAGAAGCCTTAATGGCCGAGAATCCGCCTGCACTGATTTCCACCTAGTGCTTTTCGGTGTTACCCACTTCGAAATGATATTTCTTGGGTGCAGGTGAATAGTGGAACTCGTCCGTTACTTTTTCATCATCCAATTCTATTGTGAGGTGTTTCATGAACAGGCTCCATTTGACTGCGAAACGATATTTTTCCGTCTCTCCTATTTCAAACAATGCTTTTGCCATTCTTCACCTTCGCTCTCAGGCTTTTCCAGCAGCGTTTGAGAGCTAATAAACATGGGTTATGCCGGTAAATTGCATCCTTCTTGCTTGAAGGTGGACTTCAAGACAGATCCCAGAGTTTATTTTCGCCCAGACAGATACGTAATTTACAATTGGCAACATGGATCTCCTCCTGTGTCCGTTGACATGGAAATCGACCGCTTTAGGCCTTGAGATCTTCAGCAAGTCATTATCTTACCACATGGGAAGAAAGTCATGCCTTGTGGGCTTTCATCAAAACAGGCGACAGTGACTTTAACTATTTTGCCGGATATAGCGCATGAAGATGGGACAAAAGTTGCCTTTAGCCGTGTTATTCGACATGGACGGTACCCTGGTTGACTACAATATCTCGAGGGATAGAGGTTGGAGACTGGCTGTCAAAGATTGCCCCAATCTTCCTGGGAACATAGACCCTGATAATTTGGTTGAAAGGATACTGGAGAAGGCTGAATGGTTCTGGTCTGATGAATCCAGAAATGCCAGATGGAGAAGGAACATCATAGAATCCAGGAGGGAGATTGCAAGGATGACATTCTCCGATCTGGGAATTCATGACAACCCGCTTTCGGAGGGCATAGCGGATAGATGCACCGAGATTCGTGAACAGACCGTATCATTGATACCGGGCGCAATTGACACTCTTTTTCGGTTAAGGGATGCCGGGATACATCTTGCGTTGATAACAAACGGTGCGAGAGAAACACAGAGAGCAAAGATTACAAAATTCGGCCTGGACATGATATTTGAAACGTTGTTAGTGGAAGGGGAGATAGGATACGGTAAACCAGATGAGAGGATTTACAGGCTTGCCCTTAAATCCCTCGAAGTGGTTCAACCTGAAAATGCCTGGATGGTTGGAGACAACATACTCTGGGACGTAATTTCCCCGCAAAGAATCGGGATAAAGGGATTCTGGGTCAATCTCAGCAACGTGAAGAATCCATATGAAGAGCAGCCCTATAGAACAATACAATCGGTCAAGGATCTCCTCTTGTATTTAGAGTAACAGGATGGATAATTCTAGCCGACATGAATGCAGGAACTGGTACGGCTTGGGAGATGTCTGAACCTGATGATTATCAGTCCATTTCTGCATTATTTCCGCTGCAATGCATGATGAGAATGTCCTTACTGAGTGCAAGTGACCCTATGTGTTAGTTTGCCATTTCAGCTTAATTATACTCAGCATCCAGATCTAAGGGGGCTATCCAGCACTGCAAACGATAATTAGGCACAGAGATGACAAAAATAGATCATTCTGTCCATTCCAGGAACTCTATGCGATTCCCGAATGGATCGCTGACGTAGAACCTCTTGGCACCAGGGAGCTTTTCTCCTTCATCAACAGGAATACCGTTAGTGGATAGGAGTTCCTTCAGGCTTTCAATGTCCCTTACTCTGATTGCAGGATGTGCCTTTTTCGCGGGCTTGAAGTCATGTTCGATACCGATGTGTATCTGGTGTTCGCCGCACCTGAACCACAACCCGCCTCTTTTTTTCAGGTTGCCTGGTTTATCAATCTCCTCCATACCAAGCATGTCGTGAAAGAACTTTCTCTCAAGGTCCTCGGAACCATCTGGAGCTGCAAGCTGTATGTGATCTATGCCATAAAATGAGTGGGACATGTTATCCCACTTGTAAGTGCACCATGAGATATTAATGATCTTCTTCCTGGATTCCCTTGTTTAACGAACACTATAAGCGAAATATTGTTTGTCGAACCCAGCCAAAAGTTCATGGCTTTCTGGCGATAAATATGGAATAGTACTGCCTGCTGTCCGTTAGCCGTTCTGGTTCGGTAAACCCGGATCTTGAAAGCATCTCATTGAACTCATCTGGCGTGTATTTATATGAGTTCTCTGTGTGTATCTCCTCTCCCTTGAAGAAGCGTATGATGGCGCCGTCAAGATTCATGCTGAAAACCCTGGTGCAGACAAGGTGCATCTCTATCCTGCCGATCTCTTCGTTGTAAAATGCCTTATGCACAAATGTTCCATCTGGAATTGAAACACCGAATTCCCGCTTTATTCTTTCAATGAGGTTTAGGTTGAACCTTGCCGTAATCCCGGAAGAGTCATTGTATGCCCTTTCCAGAACGGCTTTATCTTTCTTCATATCCACTCCTATCAAAATTGCATCACCCCGGCTCATGCTTTCATTGCAGGATATGAGGAAATTAATCGAGTCTCTCTTCTCCATGTTCCCTATGGTAGATCCAAGAAACACGATGAGTCTCTTTCCAGTGTTATCTCCCATGTACATTGTTTCAGGATTTAGATAGTCCGTACAGACACCGCGTATATCTATCTGCGGATACGCGATTTTAAGGTAATCAACCGCTCCTCTGAGAGATGACATGGATATGTCCAGAAGGGTATATTCCTTCAACCCTGGAAGGCATTTTATCAGACTGAAGCTTTTCTGGCCATTTCCGGCACCGAGCTCCACTGCGCTTTCTAAGTCCTTAAGCAATATTGACAGAGATTTGCACTTCTCAATCAGCAGGGAATTCTCGGTTCTTGTCTGGTAGTATTCCGGAAGCTCTGTTATCTTATCAAAAAGAAGAGAACCGTTCGTGTCATAGAAGAATTTGGGGTGAATCCATTTCGATGGGCTCTGCAATCCTCTCAGGATCTCTTTCCTGAAGTCAGGAAGATCAGGCTTGAGATCCAGGATGTCTCCATCAGACATGCCCTGGACCCCTGCAAAGCCTTATACCGGCAAACTGCCACCTGCTTTCCGGGTGATAGAAGTTTCGATAGGTAATCCGGGAATGGCCTGGGGGGGTTGCGGCAGAATCGCCTCTGAGTACCATCTGTTGTGACATGAATTTTCCGTTGTACTCCCCCAGGGCGCCACTGAGGGGTTTGAAACCCGGGTAAGGATGGTAAGCGCTTGAAGTCCATTCCCAACATTCACCAGGACCCTGAAGTTTGCCGCTTGATGCCTGAACGGAAGGATGCCATGCATATTCCTTCCTTTCTGGCATACCAGGCTTGCTGGAGAATGCATTTTCCCATTCCTCCTCGGTTGGAAGCCTGTTTCCACTCCATCTTGCATATGCATCAGCCTCGTAGTAAGACACATGGCAGACCGGTTCCTCCGGGTTTAACCTCTTCATGCCTTCTGGCGTGAAACAGTAATAGCCGTTACCATGCTTTTCCCAGTAATGCGGCATTTTCCATTTTTCCCTGTTTATCAGTGACCAGCCTTCAGACAGCCAGAGAGCAGGATCATCATATCCTCCATCATTGATGAACTCAAGGAATTCTCCGTTGGTCACAAGCCTTGAGGCAATGCTGTACGGATAAAGATATGTCTTGTGTCGGGGATTCTCGTTATCGAAGGAAAAGCCGGAGTCGGCGGCGCCCACGCTGGAGATACCTCCCTTGAATCCAATCCATTCAAGCTTCACCGCCTTGCCTGTCTGCTTTTGCTGAGATCCGAAACTTGGCCTGAATGGTGAATGGAACA
>JAKAAI010000042.1 GCA_021797055.1 Thermoplasmata archaeon
AAATCATCCTGACCTCTTCCTTTCCCCTATCTTATCACTATTAACCAGCCCTCCGTACCTTGGAAAACCGGCCTTTTCATGCTTATCAGTCTTGTTGATAACGGATTCCCTCCAGGCCTTCCTGAGCATCTCCAGCGTGGCCGGATTCAGATACATTTCCAGCAACTCCATGACAGCAGTGCATGTGTCAAGCGATACCTTTCCGTTACTGGTCTGCATTTCCAAGGATCCGGAACCTGACCTTATCCCTGCCACCAGATCCTGTATGCTTATTGATCCCACCTCAACCCTGCCCGATGATCCGCCGGGTGCAGCGAGAAATATCAACGGGTTTCCGGCACCGCTGTCCTTCCCAATTTCCACAATGGCCTTCATGTCAAGCCTTTGTTGCACCTCATGGAGAAATGACTTCTCGGCAATCTCACTGATCATCCTGTAGCCAGGTGAATCGCCGGGAAGTTTTCCTGAAAGATAATCATTCAGATATGATCCTATGTCTCTGCCGTAGAGATTACGCAGCTTTTCAAGTTCATTTTTTTCCTCCGATATCTTTATCCTTTCCCTGTCAAGCTTCATTAGGCGGTCATACTGGGACCCGGAGATGAATCGATCATGGGAGGAGTAATGCACCGGGACAATGCCGCCCTCGCTTATTTCTATGATGTCATTTATAATTCTATCCCTGATCATTCCTTCACTGACTGCAGTGGAATTGGATCCGGCAGTGAAGGCCGCGCACAGCTGCACCGTCTTCATGTCCCTTCCCGTTATGATGGACGGTAATGCCCCGGCAACATCAGCGGATATTTTCATCCCGGCAAGCTTGCTGTTCAGTGATTCTATCGAGGTCTCCAGATCCTTTTTCATTTTGTTCTGCCTGCTGATGATATCCTGGATCTCAATCATACTCACAACAGAGCCTGTGTACTGCCTCAATATTTCCACAGCCTTTCTGTAGTTGCTCTCTGCCTCCTCCCTTTTCCGGTTCAGTTCGGTGATTTCATTTTCAATGGAATCCCGTGTTCTTTGCAGGTCGCCGATCTGGGCGGCAACTTCCTCAGCCTCAGCCTTCAGGTTGGCAATCTGCAGTTCATGTTCTTCATGAGCAGCGGAAAGCTGCCTGTTCAGTTCCTCAATGGCCTTATTCACATTCCTGTACTTTTTTGAGTATTTGCGCATGTGATCAATCACAGCGCCGGGAGTATCGGAAACACCGCCCATTGCAATGGAGAGCTTGACAATGCTGTCCGGAGACCATCCCGCGGAATTGAGCTGGCGCAGGCTCACCACAAGAGTGCGCATGTCATCCGGCGACATGGACCGGTCCATTCCGTATCTCTCAATCTCCCTGATATCCGGTATTGTTCTTGCATCATACCCCATGGATCTGGCGCTTTCCATGAATTCCACTATTCTGGCGGGTTCGATGCCCATGCCTTCGACAGCTGACCAGAATTTGTCGGATTTCGCAATGCGGCCGCTGTTCCTCTTTATGCCATCAGCCATGGTTTTCTCCTGCTTCTTCAGTGAACTCACCGACTCGTGCAGTTCTGATACATCTTTCTCAAGCGATGCCTTGGCCCCATTCTTCTCCTTCAGTTCCTTATCTACTGCCGATACATCCCGCAGGAGATGATCCTTACTGTTTTCCATCTCCCTTATTTCATTGCCAAGGGATTCCAGCTTTTGCACCATGCCTGCAGGATCCATCCCATGGGACTGGAGCGCAATGACAGTCTTTGCCATTGCTGGGATAACGTCAGGCCCATAGCCCCTGACGGCATCGTAAAATGAATAAAGTTCCTGCAGATCAACGTTGAGGCCCCTGAGAACGGATGCATTCAGGAATGGCATCTTCAAATCCTCAATCCTGGTGCCGTTCTGCCTCATGCCCCTGGCAATCTCCGTTATGTTGTCAACATAGCTGAGAGCCTGATCGAATATGCCTGTCTGGCCCTCCCTCCATCTGTTCACAGTGTCCTGAACCGTGGATCTGGCAATGCCAGTGCGCTTTGATATCTCCTGATAGCCGAATCCCCTGAGGTAGAGGTCAATTACCTTGCGAAGCGTTGGAATGTCCATGTTGAAAATAACAGTTCATTGTATTTATATTTACATTGAAATTCCGAACCAGATTTTCGGCGTTCGCAGTACAATTGATGAAAGGAAAGCTTGTAATTTTCATAATCGCACAGTGCAGTTCCGGAGCATAATTGAAATTGTTACCGTATGCTTTACGGATCAAACTTCCATTGCCGGTGCCGATGCGTTCAGTTTTCATTGATGTCCAATCATTACCGGAACCCCATGAAACAACATACGAGATGCCATGTCAGAAACATGTACGGAAATTCTGCCAGCCAGCCTGGAATCCAATCCGAATTCCCGTTGGCGAGTCGGCGTGAATTTGCAGAAACTGCAAATTCTCAGCCCGTGATGTTGCAGTGAATAGCCCCCCATGATGGGTTAATCGTCATGTGCCATTTTTCGTACGCCGGCCGGCACCGCCGCCGGTATATCCGTATACCGCTCGGTATGCTTAACCGTACGGTGTCCCGTATACCGGCCGTACGAGGCAATAAAACAATCATGTGAAATGAAAGCACTGAAGTTGTGCATTCCAGAAGGATACCGGCACAGTGAATGACAGTCTCAGTTTATATGCTTAAAAGGACCCGATGTCATCCCGTGAGGTCTATATCGTTCTTCACCATTATTTTCACCAGATCCCTGAAGTTGGTTTTCGGCTTCCACCCAAGGGTTTGTTTAGCCTTTGAATAGTCTGCGCGATAGTTGTCGGATTCCAAAGGCCTGTAAAATTCCCTGCTGACCTTAACTCTTGTCATACCTTCTGACAGCCCGACCTCATTCATCCCACTGCCAATCCATTCAATATCCATGTCAATCTCCTTGAATGCAGCCTCGGCAAATTCCCTGACTGTATGTGATTCTCCAGTACCCATAACGAAATCATCCGGGTAGTCCTGCTGGAGCATCATCCACATGCCTTCCACATAATCCCTGGCATATCCCCAGTCCTTCACCGCGGAGAGATTTCCTAGTATGACCGGTTCCTTTGAGCCATGGAATATCCTTGCCACCGATTGCGATATCTTCCTTGTCACAAACTCAGGTCCACGAACCTCTGATTCATGGTTGAACAGTATGCCGTTCGACATAAACAATTTGTATGCTTCCCTGTATGTTCTCACTGTCCAGATGCCTGCAAGTTTCGATACCGCATATGGACTCCTGGGGAAGAATGGTGTCATTTCGTTCTGTGGAGCCTCCTTTGGCTGCCCGAACAGTTCTGACGTTGCAGCAAAATACATTCTAGTATCGGGAGATGAATCCTTCACAGCATTGCAGACATTGAGAGTGCCTCCGATATTGGCATCGTATGTGGAAAGAGCGTTCTGAAAACTATAACCAACAAAACTCTGTGCAGCCAGATGATACAGTTCTTCAGGTTTCTCCTTCTGAAGAAGATTTGAGAGAAAGTTTCCATCTGTTATATCACCGTAGTGAATGATGATCTGTTTTCTAATACTCTCAGGCAGGAGATCTACAGTGCCCTGGGTCATCGAGCTATTCCGGCGCAAAATGCCATGCACCTCGTATCCCTTTGACAGGAGTAGCTGCGAAAGAAAATATCCGTCCTGACCTGATATGCCAGTGATTACCGCTTTCATCTAAGGGGATTGAAAATATTATATATTATGATTTCCCGGGGACTTATTTGTTGCTGCGATCATCAGTTATTTCTTTGATCAGCTTTTCCCACAATTCTGCAGTTTTGTCCCATGAATACTTCTTTGCGACTTCAACAGAGGAAGACCACCATCTCTCCGGATCCTTCAATATGGAGAAAGCAGCATCAGCAAGTGCATCTCTGTTGCCATCCTCAACTTTGATGCCGTTCAGACCATCCTCCACAGCATCCCTGACCCCGGGCACACTGTAGGCGACGGTTGGGGTTCCGGTGGCCGAGGCTTCAATAATAGAAAGGCCCCATCCCTCGGTAACAGAGGTGTGGACATTGAGCCAAGATAAAGCAACTATAGCCGAAAGTTCCTCACTAGAAATTCTTCCTTTGAATTCCACATAATTCTGGACATTTAACTCATTTGCGAGCCTTTTCATGCTCTGTTCTTCCGGCCCTGTTCCAATGATGAAAAGTTTGATATCTCCAATCTTGCTGAGTATGCTCTTAAGCAGGTATAGAATTTCCTGTGGCCTTTTGTATCTCCTCATTCCACCAAAATAAACCATGCTTGGGTATTTTGATTTGGCAGCAGAATGAAACAGCTTCAGGTCCACTCCCGGCGGATTCATTATTATTCTATCCTTATTGATTCCCAGCGTGAGAAGATCATTCTCTGACGTCGTTGATTCTGTCACGAAAACTGTATCATGGTACAGGATAAAGTAGCATCTTTCAATCGCTGTGATCAGTTTGGCTATTACTGGTCTGACCTGCCCGGGAAGAGACCTGGCGTGTAGGTGTCTGAAGAATACGATGTTATGTTTATTCAGAATAGTTGAAGAAAACCAAGGCACTGCATGCCCTAGGTCATTGACAACCAGATCAAAATGGTACTTAAATAGAAAAACAGGAAGCGCTAAATGTGGTACAATGCTTCTGCCAAAGCGGTGAATTTCAATTCCTTGGAAATTTTCCAAACGTTTGCAACCCTTCCAGCCTCCAGTTAGCAAAATTATTTTATGGCCTTTCTGAAGGAGTCTTGTACATACTTCAGATATTGTTCTCTCTGCCCCGCCGGCTCTTGGATTCAGTGGATCACGATGAGCTAGCCAGAGGATTCTCACGCACAGTAATGGCTCAGGTAATTATAAACTATTTTTCAAAATTGACCAATACTATCCATAATAAATATTGAATTCTGACATTCTACAAGCGCTTATAAGTTAGAAATAGGTTATTAAGTTCATCCGTTTACAAAAATGTCCTGGCAAAAATTAAATTGCCATAAAATACAACATAATTATATCATGTTATTTAGGTCTGAGATTTGTAAAACGAACCCACGACAAGTTCGTTCGACTTGGAGATGTCAATGCCAGATGAGATTTTCCATAGTCCAGGGTTCTCCCCTGTGCCTGTAAATGCTTTCCACATTCTGTAAACCCCTACGGGATGAACAAGGACTTGCTTCACGGTATTAAAAAGGTATTCCTTTCTTTCGATGCGGCTGAATTGGAATCCCAGATCCTGCATGTAAGGAATAAGTTCACTGGAAAAACCATCGTGAATCTCAATGGCAAGATAATCAATCTTTCTGATTATGTCTATGCTGGACGGGATTACTGATCTCTCCCCTCCCTCTATGTCCATCTTCATATAACTGACTGAATTAACTGGAATGCCGAGATTCGAAAGAATATTGGGTAGAGTTTCTGCATCAGCCTTAAATTCTCTGCCCTTGAAGCTAAGAAGAAGTTTTTCCCTTTTATCTGAAACAGCGCTGTTTAAAGGTATAACATTGTTGCACCGATTTTCCTCTATGTTATCCTGTAGTGTTTTAAAATCATCCGGAGATGGTTCTATTGCAATAACTTTACCTTCCTCTCCAACCCTATTTGACGCGAGGATAGCAAATTCCCCAATACCTGCTCCCATATCTATTACGACACTTCCACGCTTAATTTTTTCAATCCTGTACACGTTGAGCACATAAGACTCGATCATTGCCGCTACGTCATGGGGATCATTATAATAAATTCTAAACCTGTTGAATGATAACTCTCCTAAAGCCATTAACTTCAATATGAATCGAACTTATATTTTTTGGCTTTGTTTAACCTTACTGCATAACTAACCCAGATAACGACATCCATACATTCTGAATAGGGATGTGTATAAGTCACAGCGTTGGCAGAATCTCCTAAAGGCGCTTGAAATATGATTCAAGTGATATGAATGATGAGAAGAACACCGCCCCTATAATTGCCCGAATCTCTATAATCCTATTAGCTATGGTAAAAGTCGTTGGTTCCTCTTAATGCTCTGGTAAATCAAATCATCTGTATAATTCACGATACAATTGGAGTCGTAAGTCACTATCCCGCTGATGACAAGCAGTTCAATATAGATGGTTCATATACTTTTACCATTCTGCTATCGATGATCTCCCAGGTTGTTGCTCAGAAATAACAACGGTCCTATTTTCAGGAAGAATTATTGCATGGATTATGCATAACCCTTTAATAATACTATAAATTAACTGACAGTTATGAGAAAAGAGCTTCCAGTTACAACCATAGAAGTCATTTCTTTGTTTGTAATCTTATTTCTTTCTATCAGGTCTTACCTCCTGGGAAGTGGATTCTATGAATATGCGGATCAATACTGGTCCATATTACCCGGTATAAATAGCTTCGCATCATTTAATCCAGACGCTGGCTTTATTTTTACCAGAACAATCATTAGCTGGCCCGTTTATTTTTTTTTAAAATTTCCCAGTTTCACGGGGGAGAAAATAACTATAATATACCTTATTGGTTTTTATCTTGCTTTAATATACATTTCAATAACTGTCATAAGGTCACTTTTAGAAAGGGCATTTCATTACCACTTGAATAATTTGAGTAGGCTGCTCTTTTTCTATATTGCGTTTTTGTTTGTATTCTCAAATCTTGAAAGCCAGAACCTATTCGTTGATGGAGGCATGATCACTGACAACATAATAATGGTGCTCATGGTGCTTTCCGTTTTCCTTATAGTATTAAATGTCCGATTATGGTTTCTTGAAGTAGCTTCTTTTATTTCTTTTACCATACTTCTAGATCCAGATTATCTGTTAATGTTTCTGGTACTTGCCCTTGTGGTTACAATCTCTTCAAAAATCAATGGAGTGCCATTGAGGAGCTCAGTTCCTAAGCTTGCTGTGGCCATTTTCTTGACGATTCCCGTGCTGGAGTTTATAATATTTAACATAAATGTATCCACTGGAGCCTTTTTATTACATTCAACAGGCTTAAGAATTTTTTCTCCAGGTGATGCCATATTTTATTCACGGAATCTAAACCTCCTATCTGTTCTTTCACTTAACGGTCATAACTGGAGCACAATGGTCTTTACTTCCCCTGATATCCTACTTCATCTATCAAAACTAGGGATTCTACCGGGAATCGGTGATCCAATAGACATTCTGGTGATTGGCAGCCCTATTTTTTACGCATGGTATATTTCGTTATTTCTCCCGCTCATTCTATCGATTTTAAATATATTCTATCCAAGAACCAGATCTTTGTTCTCAACTGGAATATTTTTAATGGTGGTGTCTGTAATTTTGGTTTTGTATGCCCATATACCACCTCTGTTAACATTATTTTCTTATTTGCCAGATATCCCCATTGCAGGGACCTATATTTCTACAGCATTATCTTTGCCTGCTCATTTTCTGATACTCGTATCCGTATCCTACGCTACACTTATTATACTATTCATTTTTAATCTTTTGTCACATACGCTGCCAAGCATAAGATTAGTCAAACACAGTCGCAAGGAAGCTTCAACGAAAGCTCTTCTTATGGAGATTCATTTGCCAGAGAGATTGTACGATAGCCATAACCAAATGTCTAAAAAAATATCGGGCAAGCATGCTTTCATATCAATTCTTGTGATCCTCATACTCCTCTTTTCTGGTTGGCAGATTCTGGAAGGAAACTTTTTCCCTGCGAGAGATAATGCCTTTGGTCCAACGCTTCCAAATGGTCTGGTTAACTCAGCTCCTTTCAGTCCGAGGGTCATGTCGCAAGATCAGCTGACGGTTTATCATTTCATTTATGATCAAAATGGTTCGTTCAGTATATATTGGCCGGCAATAGAGTGGCCTAGCGGTCAAGGATGGGTCTCCCCGAAGCCTCAGGCGTCACTTCCTTACATTGGTGATTTGATTAAGGATAATCTTACCAATGATACATACTACTATCTCAGATCAAACGATGTGAGGTACGTGGTCATTCAAAACAACAGCGACATAGGATTTACATCGTCCTACCCAAATCTGCTAGAAGAGAAATTTGGTCTCTCATCATACAGATCTGTTCTAAACTTCTTCGATGCTGATCCGAATTTTCATATGATACTTGGCTTCCCAGGCATTGCAGTTTATTCGGTAAACACCAGCGATGGTATTCAGTCATATATTCCTTTGAGTGTTAACCCCGATGGAGGCTATAGTAGTTTTTATGATCTATTTGGCTCAATGGGAATGAATGCAGTTATTTTCAATAATCAGAAGTACACTTCCGCTGGAATCTCCAAATACAATGCCAACATAGATGTAATCCCACCCAACGACATAAGTAAGCCCAGTGAAATTAAAACATTTCTTTATAATGGAACTTATTCAGAAAATGTATTGGAAAATAAATTCAATAAATCGAATTATACCTTTACCAACTGGGGCAGTAACTATTCCAGCTTTTTGCTTAACGGGTCAAAAATAGCGATAGAAGGGCAAAACTCTTCCATCTCTTCAATTTCATATAATGGAAACATTGTCTCCCACCCAGGAGGTTTTGCTGTTGGTGCAAACAAAAAATATAGCATCACGGTCAGCTTTACTGCATCAAGCATAAGGAATGTTTCATATCTCAGCATTTCCTGGTTTTACTTCGCAAATGGAACTGGAAATGAACCTAATTCAATTCAGCTAAACGGAACTACGGGATATAAGCAGGCAGAATTCTCGTTTAATTCAGGCTTCGGTAATGCCATAGGTGCAAGAATTATGGTTGTAGGGAATAACTATTCCATAACTATTCAGAATCTCAGCTATGGGCTTACGGTTTACCAAGTGAACGGAGAAATGCCCTTCGGCGAAACGGCAGTTCTGTCGGGAGAAAACAACTTTTTAGTAAATAGCAGGTATAACTACGCATACCTACTTCTAAATGGTACAGGTGAGGTCAGTGACCAGAATTATACATCTTATGATTTTGGATGGTATACAGCCAGAATTTCAGGAGATATAGAATTGAAAGGAAATTACCAGATCGCTGCAGTAATTCTAACCAGATTCCCGCTGGAATCCTATGAAATAACCGGTTACCTTATGGATCAATATGTTCCGTATCTCATACTCAAGAACAGCACAAAAAATGTTTTCCCCGTTGAAACTGTGAATAGAATGGCATTTTATCACGGCAGCCAAATAGACTCATCACATTATATGTACTATGATGAATCTCTAATGGGCCTTTCTTATGTCTTATGTGTGGCAGAGATCCTTTCTTTGCTTTTGATTCCGAATATTCTCCGGAGAATGAGGCGATAAAATGACAAAGCTCACCATCCAGATATCTGTCATGCATGGAAAATACCTTGGGAAGATACTGTCTTCAATAGGCAAGGTTACCACTGGCGAAGTTGAGGTTATCGTAGTAAACTCCAGTGGACTAAATGAAGTTTCTAAGTTATGCCGTCTTTATGGGGCGTTGGAAATTAAGAAGAAATGCTCATTGCTTATGTCCCGTTACCTTGGGACAGTAAATGCTACAGGTGATTATATATTGATTCTGGATGAAACCAGACTGCCATCTGATGGATTAGTGGAATCCGTATTAAATTCGCCTCACGAAATGATAGCGTTTCCAGAGGTTCAGGTAGGTAATGGCTTCATAAATTGGCTCGATAGTTTGGATAAACGGATTACCTTTGAAAGGCAGAACTCATCGACTGGCATTCCTCTAGTTATACCTCGCCTTTATTCCACTCGTCTTCTAATGAGGGCATTTTCTCATATTCGATCTAAACTTTCCTCAGATATATTCAATAAGATCGTGGCAAAGGATGATAGGATTATTTTCTCTGAAGCCTCTATCATTGCAGGTAGCGAAGTTTTTCTATCTGAATTCAGTATCTTTCATTACAATGACACAAACATTTTCAAGGAGTTTAGAAAATACTTTAGGTATGGCGCGACATCCAGTTATCTTATTGGCACGCCTTATGAGGGAATGTTGACTATGATCGACAAGGTTCGAAAGATAAACAGAATTGCAGAAGTTCCAGTGCTTTTTCTTCATGGCTTTCGTGGGATTGCTTTTTCAGCTGGGCTATGCTTAGAAAGGTTAAGGTCACGTGCTAAGGAAGTGCCAATGAATGGATTTATTTGAATCATTGGCCATTTGGACCTCAGACTTTTACTTTACTGGTCACGGCAGGTATGCAGAGACCTTGATGAGGGCGTTTCCCAATTCTCATCATGTGTATTATCAATCCGGAGACTTTGATATTGTTTCACCTTATCCTAATGCTTCCATCGTAAGGCCCACTATCAGTAGAAGCCTGCCCTTATCAGCGGAAAAATTCATTAATAGAATGATGCAGCCGATGGTAACAAGAAAATTCATTCAGAAACATGATGTTAACCTCATACATTACACAAGTCAGCATGATTCACCAGTATTTGATCCGAACATAAAGGAGGTTGTAACTATCCATGATATTACCGCAATTAAGAGCGATAGTCATCAATTCAGAGACAGAATCTATAACAAGCAGATATCCTGGAACATAAGAAAAGCACTTGAGCTAGAAGACATCGTGACTGATTCTAGTGTAACAGCAGACGAGATTCGCGGTCTTGGGTACACTGGGAGGTTGCACATTATTCACATCTGTACAAATCCAGTTTTCCAGTTTACCAGCGATAAAGTAAATGTTCGAAAATCTCTTGGTCTGCCCCTGGATAAGAATATCATTTTATCGGTGTCTTCTTCGTCCGCCAGAAAAAATTTGTCTGTGGTAAAAAAGACTCTTGAGACCCTGGGAGATAATTACGTTCTCGTCAGGGTTGGTGATAGTGTGGGGTTGAAGTCGGAGATCACCTTTAAAAATGTTGACGATTTGAAGCTTAGAGATATATACTCATCTGCAGACGTATTGCTTTTTCCTTCTACTGAGGAAGGTTTTGGAATTCCAATGATAGAAGCTATGGCCTCTGGCTTGCCCGTTGTAGCTTCTAATATCCCAATAACCAAGGAGATCCTGAAAGATGCTGGAATATTCGTATCTTCTTATGATCCTTCTGAGTATACGGAAGCTATTATTGAATCTTTAAACAAAAAGGAGTTTTATGCAAGAAAATCCTTAGAAAGATCTGAACAATTTTCCTTTGAAAAATTTCGGGAGAATTTTCATAGCTTTTATGTTAATATGTTAAATTTTTAGGAGGATATTTCTGAATATGAATGTTGATAGTATCCTGACATCCGAAAGGTTGTGGTCATCTATGAGTGCCCTGATCTTCTCCCTGTATGGATCAAGCTTTGAACCCCTCTTCCTTTTCCTGTGATCCGCCAGTCTGGTTGTCCTCAGCAGTTTACTGACTGTGCTCCTTGATATGCCAAGGTCGCCTGCGATCTCCCTGTTGCTCATTCCCCTATCCTTCATGTCCCTGATCATTCTCCACACCTCCATCTGGTACAATTCAGACCCTCTCCCACATAAGGAAATGGATCAGAATTAAACCGGCGATCTGGATCACTTTTATTCCGGCGAAAATGCACAAAAATCAACCGGCGAATACAGATGAGAGGATAGTGGCATAAAACTGCATTGTCCTAGTCAATCAGATAAGGCAAAGATCAAAGAGGGAAATAATGGATATCGTTGTTTCACGTAAGTTTGGACACCTTACAATAGCTATGAAATCAATTTTCTTTATGTACCCTGCAGTTTACTGCATTAGTTTATATCTCCTTGATCTTCTCGAATCTCCTTGATCTTCTCGAATCTCTTATTCTGCGTACATAGTTCGGAAAAAACCTGGCAAGTACTGCTGCAAATAGCAACATAATATAAAATTTTGATGGTCTCGTCAAAGCAATCGAAAAAAACCTCAATTGTTCAGAAAAACTAGGCTTCAAATCCAATTGGCCAGAAATATAGGCCCCCATTTTGGACTCTAGTACATAACTGAAAAAAATTTTCCTGACTAATGGGGAACGCATCGCTTCATAAGCAATTAGTCTGCTGCGATAGAATTTGAGAGAAGTATCCAGAATTTTCTGAGGAGGTGTGTTTCCAATACTGTTTGTTTCAGAGTTATGTACTCTATAAAAAGTCGTCTTTTCAGCATCGAAATAGAATGGCATGTTAGTCTGCATCAGTAAGAAGAAAATAATGCTGTCCTGGGAGGTTTCAATTTCATTTATGATGTTCACATAAGGGATTAAGCTACTCCTCTTTACTGCTATGCTCGACATGTTAAAATCCACTCTGTGTCTCAAAATATTGCGAAATCCACGAATCGGATACCAGAGAAAGGACCTGGACGTCTGCACGTCAAACGGGCTTATATATTCTAATATAGATCTGGAGTTTTCATCTATCAATTTTGTATTATTATGATAATAAACGAACTTGTATTTT
Source organism: Thermoplasmata archaeon (assembly GCA_021797055.1). Next base: position 12,407 of record JAKAAI010000042.1, read on the forward strand.
TTAAACGCTTGAAGCACCCGCTCAAGCTTGTCATCCCTGAATTTATCATCATCATCGATAAATATTACAACATCACCACGACACGATTCTAAGCCAGATGCTATGGTTTGGCCAATTTTACCATCACAAAACACCTCCTTTATGTTATTCTGATAGCAAAAAGCTGAGAAGTTATCATCCCGAAAGCCTGCCACACATACAATCTCATAATCGCTCTTAGGGACGGTTTGATTCAGGACTGACTCAATGGCCTCCATAATGAATTCCTTTCTCTTATAGACCATTACTAGTACAGATAGCAGGGGGGGTTTATCACTTGGCGTTTTCATCCAGATCGCCCCTTCAAAATTTTGGTCGTTTCAATCGTTTCCCATGTATCAGAATCATAAACTTTAGCGCTCTTTATTATTGTCCATCTAATAATAAAAATGAATGGAACAAAAATAGAAGCAAAATGATCAGAAGGAAGTGAACAAATAATAATTCTGATAGGTTGAAAAGAGTGTATTTTTTTCACGTTCCGTTTAGGGCTTCCGGATTCTTGACCGTCTCTATCCACAGTAGAATGCCATTCATTGAAAGCTTTAACTCTCCCGTACACTCTTCTGGTGCTATTAACGTAATCCAATAACGTTCCGGGAAGTGTAAAATAACTGATGGAGATCCTATCTATTGTATGGGAAAGGTTGTAAACCACTGCTTTCGAAAGTATAAACGTTTCCTCATTGATAAGTGTGATGGTATGCTTAAGAGCCCGGGATAAAGGGAATTAACATCCATCCATTGTTATTGTGGGATCACCGTTTAAGGAGGCGATGATCCCACGTATGCAGGAATGAGACTGTGTGAAAATTCTGGATAGAATATTTTGGCGCTTTTCGGGCCATAAGTTTATTCATGAGGCAGTATTATACTGTGTGATGAGTAGATCATATGTTTCAGGTACGGGCAGGAGACAGCTATTACTTCTTCCAGACATGATTGATGACTATGTAGGAGATGACAATCCTGCAAGATTTATCGGCACTTTCGTTGACAGCATTGATCTTCATGATCTGGGGTTCAAGTATTCTGTTCTGAAGAATGGTGCTGGAAGACCTTCGTACGATCCACAGGGTATGTGAAACGTTTCTCGTATCTCTGGCCATTTTCGAAAATTAATTAAGAGACACTTGGTTCATTTGCCTCATAAATGACAGAAAGGAAGGTGTACAGACCGGAAGAGAAGATGAGGATCGTGATTGATCTGCCCCCCTTAATTTTGGACAGATATTCCGTATTCCAGTGTGAAATGTTTCACGCATCTCTGGACAAAATACGAAATTAATTATGATCCATGTTGCTTTATGCCTTATATATGGAATCGAAAAGATCATACGTCGCTGAGGAAAAACTTAAGATCGTCCTGGAAGGGATGAGCGGAACCATCTCAGTATCGGATCTGTGCAGGAAATACGACATCAAACCTGCAAGATTCTACTACTGGAAGGATCAGCTACTGAACAGTGCCCCTGAGATATTTGAGAATCGCGGAAGAAAGGTGGATGAGGATCGCATAAGGGCAGAGAAGGAAAGTGAGATATCAAGACTCAAGGCAACAATAGCTGAAGTTGTGCAGGAAAACCTTGACATGAAAAAAAAGTTTGGAGATCGCTTGCAGGGGAGGGAAAGGATATGAGATCTCTTTTCTATGATATCCACAGAACAGTGATGAAAGCCATGGAACGCTCAGGACATTCCCTGAAGAGAACCCTGAAAATACTGGGGATATCCAGATCCTGGTACTATTCACAGATGGATTTCTCACCCCTTCTGGACGGAAGATTCAATCCACTTGCTGTCAGGGATGATGATGAATGGATTGTCATCGGCTTCAGGAATGGGCATCCAGCAATGTCATTCAGGGAGATTGCATATACTCTGATAGACGGGGATCTTGCATATCTTTCCCCTTCTGCAGTCTACAGGATACTGAAGAAACACGATCTGATAACGCCATGGAACCGCAGGACATGGGAATCCACCAGACCTGAACATGCGAAATCCCCTGATGAGAAGTGGCAGACCGATATTATGTATGTGAAAATACATGGAAGGTTCTTCTACCTAATCATTTTCATTGATGAGTATTCCAGGTGCATTGTCCATCATAACCTTCTCACATCAATGGATGCAGATTCCGTGTCACTGGAGGCACAGGCAGCCATTGAAAAGCTCAGGAAAGATTCAGTTGCAGAGCCCGTAATACAGTCGGATAACGGATCATCATTCATTGCCATGGAATTCAGGATAGTATTGAGGGAGAACCACCTGACCCAGAAACTCATAAGGCCCCATACACCTGAACAGAACGGAATAGTTGAGAGGGCAAACAAGACAATGAGGGAATCACTTGCGCCGGTAATACTGACAGACTATGAACAGGCGAAATCTGAAATATCCA
>JAKAAI010000043.1 GCA_021797055.1 Thermoplasmata archaeon
CCTTGAGTTCTACCATCTTATCACTCATTTCATCCGATCATATAGAAATGATCGTCCTTGGGTCGCAATCATAATAAGTATATGTTCTTTTTGTCTCGATTGATTTCGTTAAGCGCCAGGCCAAACTAAAGATAAGAATCCTGCTTCGCCGTTGAAATTTTAGTCATTATTCATTTCGCCGTGGATAACGCTTAAAAGAGCCTTCTACATACTGAAGGATAATGAGTTCAGGCGAACATTATGATGCTGTTATATTAGGAGCGGGCACAAGTGGTCTTGCTGCTGGATCGGCACTTGAAAAAGCGGGTAAAAATTACATCATAATAGATGCAAAGGAGGAGATTGGAAAACCTGTCAGGTCAACAGGGGCAGTCTCGGCGGAATGGGTGAACCGCATTGGTATGCCAAAAGATCCTAGCATCCTCTGTTCAGACATAAAGAGGATAAAGTTCGCTACAGATCTCGGTAGAAGCGTAAAACTGAGATATGACAATTCGGTTGGCTACGTATATGATTTTGAGAAATATGAAAAATTCCTGGCCCATAAATTCTCGGGTAAATTGAACGTTCAGATGCGTACGAAGGTCCTGGAAATTTCAGATAATTCTGTTCAGACGGATAATGGCACATTTTCTGCTGATTATATAGTTATGGCGCTTGGCCCGCAATCAAGATTTGGCAAGAAGCTGGATAAACAAAATGTTCTTGTTGCATATGAGGAGATCCGAAAGGCACCGAAGAGGGATGATTTTGACATGATACTATGGTTTACTGATATGGCTCCCGGCGGTTATGTCTGGGATTTCCCGAATGACAATAACAGCCGCAAGATCGGTGTTTGCTATTACCCTGATCCTTCTAAAAAGCCAAAGGATGTGCTGGCGGCATTTACTGAAAAATATCCAGAGATAGGAGGGGAAATGGAGGAAACCATGGCGCATCAGATTCCGCTGGGAAGACCGGATGACGTTGTCGTTTCAGGGAACAGGGCATATGTCGGTGACATGGTAAACGCTGTTCTTAACACAACTGCTGGTGGTCTGCAGGGAGCATTCTGGAGCGGCCTGGAGGCTGGAAGGGCAATAGCGGGCGGTGACCTGTCGCTTTACCAGCAGAAGTGGGATCAGGAGATAAAACCCTGGCTGATGAGGCATCACAATATACATAGATTCATGCATAAAAACGGTGTCAGATCGATAAACAGGCTTATGCTCTATTCAAAGTTTATGACAAAGAGCAGGAAAAAGAAAGTCTTTGCGGGCCTTTAATTCAATTTTCAGGCACCATGAGTTTAAGGAATTTTCCTGAGTCGCAGTCCGGAGGTGACCCTGAAATGTTTTCATTCTTTGATATCCATTTTAGAAGGCTCGCAAGGGAGGAATTGAGCTCTCTGCCGCTTTGAGTAAGCGAATATTCTACCTTAATGGGTGTTTCATTGTAAACATGCCTTTCAAGGATGCCTTTCGCTGATAGATGACTCAGCAGAGAAGAAAGCGTGGATGGAGATATGCCTTTCAGGGATCTATATATATTATTGAACCTCATGACACGTTTTTCTCCAATCATTGCAATTAGAAGTATGGCCCATTTCCTGCCAATCAGATCGATTAAACCATCAAATGAACATTCGCAATATAGATTACCTTTTTCCTCCAATGCCACTATTGTGCATCGAAGTTACTGATTTAAGTGCTTCGATTTATGTAGTGTCCTGAGAGAATGACAACATACAAATTTGAATTCTGTGTTAACTGCTATGCGGATAAGGCTCTGAAGGATGCAAGAGACGTTCTACTGGAAAACGCACATTCAGAAGATGTGGAGATTGTGTTGAAGCTAGGAAGACCCGGCTCTTACAGCATATCAAAGGACGGCGCACCTTTCCTTCCGGAATCGAATAAAAGAGTTAAAAACGATGACGAAGATAATACCTGCTGTTCAGTGCTGTTGATAAAATAGGCTTAATATTATGAAATACCTTTTTGTCTGCATTGAAAATGCTGGGAGAAGCCAGGCTGCAGAGGCTTTTGCTAAATCGATGGGTCTGGATGCCATGAGCGCCGGTACCATTCCTGCGAAAGAGGTAAATCCAGTTATCAGAAGGTTGCTTGAAGCAAGGGGAATTGTGGCAGAAAATATGCATCCAAAGCTTCTCGATATGGATATGATCGGCTGGGCCGATTTCGTCGTCACGATGGGTTGTTCGATAGAATCCGTATGTCCCGCTGTCATCATCGACAGGATGAATGTCAAGAAGATTGCCTGGAATATTGAAGATCCAAAGGGAAAGAGCGAAAGAGAGGTAGCAAGGATCCTTGATGAAATTGAGGAAAAGGTAAAATCGCTCAAACTGTCGATGCAATCAGAAGAATGAAAGAATGGCGGTCCTGTTCCTTCTCTCTATTCTTATTTTTGCAATTACGCTTGCCGCTGTCCTCTATAACCCATGGAGACTGGGTATTGGTGTATGGGCAGTCATTGGAGCTGCCGCAGGTATACTGTCAGGCGTGACAAGTCTTTCAGATATTGGAATAGTATGGAACATCGTTGGGAATGCCACGCTAACCTTTGTTTCAATAATTATTATAACACTGATATTTGATGAAGCGGGCTATTTTGAATTTATTGCCCTGAAACTCTCCTCAAGATTCGGAGAGAGCAGCTTCAGGGCCTTTGTAATATTTCTCCTTCTGGACGCGGTTGTTGGTGCGCTCTTCGCGAACGACGGGGCTGCGCTGGTGATGACACCGGTTATCATATCGTTCCTCAAGAAGAGCGGCCTTGGGAAGAAAGCATGGATGGCATTCATTATGTCTGTTGGCTTCGTGGCTGATTCCTCAAGCCTGCCTCTTGTGACCAGTAACCTTGTGAACATAGTGAGCGCAACGTATTTCTCAATTTCATACACCACCTATTTCCTGCATATGGTTCTTCCGTACGTAGTATCTGTATTTGCAAGCATTGGCGTCTTGATACTCATTTACAGAAAGGACATCAGAGGAAGATTAAACAGGGAGATCATTGAAGATCCGCGTTCTGTGGTAAATGACAGGCTCATTTTCATGCTTGCATCTCCTGTTATAATCATAATGATTGTTGCGTATTCAGTAACAGGTTTCTACGGCATTCAGGTGGCATATGTAGCCGTTCCGAGCATGATCGCCTTACTGCTTCTTTATTCACACAGGCATTTTGCAAACTCAAAGAAGATACTCAAGGAAGCTCCATGGCAGGTTGTTTTCTTTTCACTCGGTATGTATCTGATAGTCTTTGGAATGTCCCAGGCCGGACTGCAGTCAATACTGACCGGTGTTATCACATATCTTCACCGACTAGGTGGGCTGTCCGGCACTGTACTGCCTGGCTATCTCTTTGCGACGATGGCGGCATTCATGAATAACATGCCATCTGTTATGCTTGGAAGCATTGCGATTGCACATACATCTTACAATTCTTCGTTGATCTATGCCAATGTTATAGGTAACGACATCGGCCCTAAATTTACGCCGATAGGTTCACTGGCAACCCTTCTCTGGATATATTCTGTAAAAAGAAAGAGTGGAATAGTAATAAATGCTCGATATTATATGAAGATCGGCCTTATATCCGCCCTGCCAGTGCTCACAGTCACTTTAGCTGTACTAATGCTTGTTTGAATCCTGTTTCAATGTTTTATTATGATTTTTCCTGTAAAAATTACAAAATTCCGTTATATTACAGATATCGCACTTCGGATTTATTGGCCTGCATATCTTCTTTCCAAATTCCACCATGACAGGATTGAAGCCCAGCCATAGCTTCTTTGGAATGATTCTCATCAGGTCAGATTCCACGTCATCCGGTCTCTTCCCGGATGAAAGGCCAATCCTTCTTGATATCCTGAAAACATGGGTGTCAACCGCTATAGCCGGAATTCCCATCGAATCTGCGAGAACAACATTGGCGGTTTTCCTTCCTACACCAGGAATTTTCATCAAATCATCAGCATTAACTGGAACATTTCCACCGTAATGTTCCTTGATGATCCTTGCAGCCTGTATCACCCTTTCAGCCTTGACCTTGTAAAACCCAACCTTGTTGATCAGGCGCTCCACGTCTTCCTGCTTAGCACTTGATAGACCGTTTGGATCTTTGTACCGCTCAAACAGCCTTCTTGCAGCCGGATCAGTTACCTCATCCTTTGTTCTGTGTGACAGGATAGTTGTGATGAGGACCCAGAATGGATCATGAAATTCAAAGTGATGCGGTGGCGCTTTTTCTTTGATCCTCTCGTATATTATTTCTATATTCTCCTTCAGGATCCGGCTTGGCATCTAAATCAGGCCTATCTTCCTGGCTGCCTTTTCGAATGCCTCCACTGTTTCTAGTATGTCATGTTCGCTGTGCAGTGCAGAAGGCATCAACCTGATCCTTGCAGCTCCAAGTGCCACAGTCGGGTACACTATCGGAGAGGCAAAGATATGATGTTCTTCGTAAATTATCCTGCTTATTTCAAGCGCATCAGATTCCTTTCCTATCATGACAGGGGTGATAGGCGTCTTGCTGTTCCCTGTATTGAGGCCGATCTTTGAAAGTTCTGTCTTGAGAAGCGAGGAATTATGCCAGAGCTTCTTGAGGAGCGAATCATCGCGTTCCAGTATCTGTATTGCTTTCAGGACAGCACCAACTTCTGGCGCATCAAGAGCACTGCTGAATAGGAAGGGCCTTGCCCTCTGTTTCATAAGAAGCATAAGATCTGAATCTCCGGCTACAAAACCACCCATGGCTCCTATCGCTTTTGAAAAAGTGCCCATCTCTATGTCAACCTTTCCAGCAAGGTGAAAATGATCAACAATACCACGCCCGTGATCGCCAAGGACGCCTTCTCCGTGTGCATCATCCACATATGTCATTGCATCAAATTCCTCACCCAGCTTTACTATCTCCGGAAGGGGCGTTATGTCTCCGTCCATGCTGAAAACGCCATCGGAGATTATTAAAGCCTTTTTACCTTCCTTTCTGTGCTCAGATAGCTGCTTTCTGAGATCCTCCATGTTTAAGTGCTTGTATACGACCCTCTTTGCCCCGGACAGTCTCACGCCATCTATAATACTGGCATGGTTGAGTTCTTCACTGAAAACTATGTCGTCCTTGCCAGCGAGTACGGGGATAGCAGCGAGGTTTGCCAGAAGGCCGCCCTGAAAAACGACGGATGAGGACATATGCTTGAATGCCGCAACCTTTTTCTCGAGTTCCTCGTGCAACAGCATCGTGCCTGCAATTGAGCGTACCGCGCCGGCACCAACACCATACTTCTCAATTGCATCAATCGCTGCCTTCCTGATTTCACTGTTTCCTGCAAGACCGAGATAGTTGTTTGAACACATATTGATGTAATCTTTCCCGCCTATGCTGACATGAGCCCCCTGTGGTGTCTCTATTGTCCTTATCGGAACAAGCCGGCCTGCCTTCCTTAGGTTTTCAAGTTCCTCGTTTACCCATGTTTTAGATTTCATGCTTACTATAAGGAATCGCTATAAGATTAACTTAACCCTGATATCTGACAAGTAATATATCTGAACTTTGCATTTCCCTGCATGAGTAAAGTCCTGGTAACTGGTGCTTTTGGCCAGGTTGGTTCCGATCTATTGAAAGCACTGATCATCAAGCACGGAAAAGACTCGGTTATTGCAACGGATATTTCAGATCCACCATCCTTTTTCAAGGAATTACATTCGGAAAAACTTGATGTTAGAAAACCGGAGATGCTAAAGAAGATCCTCCTGGAAGAGGACGTTAAGAGAATATATCATCTCGCATCTATCCTGTCTGCCTCAGGGGAAAAGAATCCCTTTTTGGCTTTTGATGTCAATATAAAGGGAACTTATGATCTCCTGAGAGTCTGCTCTGAAATTGAAGGCATCTCTGTCATGATTCCAAGCAGCATAGCAGTATACGGAACTGATTCGCCCAAGAACAACGTTTCAACCAAAGCACCAACAAGACCAGGGACAATGTATGGAATATCCAAGGTGACTGGCGAGCTCCTCGGTATGTATTTTTACAAAAAATTTGGTCTGGACGTCAGGGGATTAAGATTCCCGGGATTAATCAGCTATGAGACTCAACCAACTGCAGGAACAACAGATTATTCAGTTGACATGTTTATTCATGCCGTCAAAGGGCTGAAATATAGCTGCTATCTTAGAGCGGACACGATGTTGCCTATGATGTATATGCCGGATGCGATTAAATCCATGATTAATTTATCCGAAGCTGATCCTTCCAGGCTTATAAGAAGAATTGACTACAATGTTTCTGCCTTCAGTTTTACACCGTCGCAACTATATTCTGCAATAAGGAAGATAATACCTGGTTTCACAATGGATTATAAGGTTGATTCCCGCCAGGAAATAGCTGATTCTTGGCCTGCCAGCCTTGATGTTTCCGATGCAGTTCAGGAGTGGGATTTCAGGCCTGAATACTCGATGGAATCCATGGTTGCTGACATGATCATGAATTTAAGGAAGGATTAGAGATGGCTAAATACAACTGGTCTTTTCTTAAAATGTCACATTCTGATCCACTTGTTCTGTCTTATGGGAGAGACGGTTACCTGCGTTCTTCACCTGAAAAATGCCTTAAAAGCGTTATTTCTGGGGAATCCCTCAAGGCGATGGTTTCACTTGTTTCCTATATTGAAAACATGGATAGGTTAAAAATGATTGATGGCCCTTTAATTTCCTTCAGGAACCAGTCAGTTTCAACACTTTTGATCTCAAGGGATCGTTATCTTTCTAATGATATAGAAATAGCAGTATCTGGAGATACGAGAACAACAGAATTTTACATGGAGCGCGTGCTTGAAGCGATGAGAATCAAATTTAATGTGAAGAGGAGCACAGGAATCGAAGCTTCGGATCTCCTGGAGGAATCGCCCTATGCCCTTGTGATAGGAGATGAAGCCCTTAAGGTATATGGATCAAGATACAGGATTCTTCTGGACATTGGTTATGAATTCTCCAGAATTTTCCAGATGATACCAGTATATGCAGTCAGCACAGCTCTTTTGAATTCGTCTGTCAACTCAGAGGATTTTTTCCTGAAGACGGATCAATTCAGGTCGAAATGTACTGATGACCTTTCAAGTCGTCTCGGGATATCAAGAATGATTGCATCCAGATATTACTCAAATCTTAGCTATTTACCTTCGTTAAGCACAAAGGCAACAATTGACTACGTCTTATCTTTCTTCAGTTGATAATGTTTCAAGGTAGAATGATACGAGAACGGTCTTGTCGAAATAAGATTGAAGCTAGGCTTTCAATAGTTCCTTCCTTGCCAGAACCTTTTGTGCATAAATTTTTGCACCGAGATGAGTGAATAATTCCATTGCTTTATTCAGTGACTCGTCTGATTTATTGAGGTTTCCAGTACCGTGGTATACAGTTGCAAGAAGCAGCAGATCACGTCCTGCAAAAAACCTGAACCCGAGTTCATTCCATATGTCTATTGAACTGGTTAATTTATCTTCAGCTTCGTTAAATTTTTCTTCTTGCATGTCTATAACAGCTCCTGCGCGATAATGTAGCGCAGCCAACCATTTTTGATTCAGCGAAGAAGCCATTTCTCCTAGCAAATCATGTCGCTTGCGTGCCTCGTCCAGTTTACCGTTCCTGGCAAGAGCTTCTGCAGACGTCGAATATATAAGGGCCCTCGGTAATAATGTCTCGCTGGTAATAGGCTTATCTCTGTACAACATTTCTGCCCTTTCGAGCGCTCTACTGAAATTGTCATAGGCTTCAGTATCTAAGTTATAAAGGAGTTCTGGAATTATGTGAAGAAATCTGTATTGCATTCCCTCTAATTGGGCTATATTGGCTAAGCATTTTAGGAACTCACCGCTATCTCCGTTGGCAAGATAGTACCAGGATAGTACACCATTCTTAAAGGCATTAAAGTGATGATCAACTGAAGTTCCCATTATTGACATTAAATCCTTCCTTGGAATATTGTTCAATTCTTGCTTCGCCTCCTCGAAGCCTTTTGCAAAAACAGAGTAAAAATAAGTGCTTTCAAGTTTTAGCAGACTTGTATAATTGTGGCTTCCTTGATTTTCAGAATCTTCGATAGCAATATCAAAGGTATCTTTAGCCTTTGTGAAATCCATCATAGCAAAAAAGTAATTGTTAGCAAGAAAATCACAAACAACTGACTTTAGCATTCTCAGATTAACGTTCTTCTCAGTTAATGGATTGGATAACGATTTTATAATATCTTGGTAACCTTGAATAAGGGACTTTATGTCAGCTTCTGATTTTATGTCATTGATGGAGAGCCTCACAATTGCCGCCCAAAAAATTAAGGACTTATTGGAAAAATTGTTAACCTTATCCCTGTTTTCTTCTGCGAGCTTCATCAAAATAGATGACACCCTTTTTGCCTCGTTGATGTCCCCCTGAAGCTGGGCTACCGCAGTATAAGAAAGTAAAAAATTAAATCTTGCTTCAAACGTTTCGTCGGAGTCCTTAATAGACTCTACTTCTCTGTATATGGTCTGTATCTCGTTTGTATTATATTGAACAAAAATTTCGGCTGATTCTATAAATTGCCTGTCATCGCCTATTTCCCTAAAAATATCCATAGCCGATCGGGCGTTTTTATAAAGGTTACTAGGATCAATGCCTCTCAGACTTCTGGCAATCTGGAGGTGCAGGTGTGCAGTTTCCCTTTTCTTTTCGTTCGGATCTGGAAACGGAATTGCGGAGATTATTTCAAGGCAATTTTCATAAGCGTTGGCAGCCTTGGAAAACTCTGCCATGGAATAGAATAGATCTGCCTCCTTCTTCCTGTATTTAAAAGATTTTGCAAGATTCCCTCCTTCCTGAAAGTGCTCTGCGAGACTTGAAATTGATAAACCATCTATATTTTCTTCCGGAGTACTCTGTTCCATAATCTCACCGATTTTTTCGTGCAACCTTTTTCTTCGGATCATGCTGATGTCTCCGTAAAGTATCTCCCTGACCTGCGGATCGGTGAAATATATCCTGACAGACCCCATTCCTCCCTTTCTTTCAGAGAGGAATTTCTTTTCTATAAGACCCTCAAGTAGGTCCATGAACTTATCCTCGTCATTTATACCGGAAAGTTTCATCAATATTTCATAATCAAAATCCTGACCTATTACGGATGCAGTCCTTAAAAGGTTAAGATAATCCTCACTCAATCCCTCCAGTTTAGATTTCACAATGCTTCGCAATGATGTTGGAATCTTTAGCTCAGATAACGACTCCCGGTCCCACGTGCCATCGGCTTTCTGGTATATCTGCCTCTTATCGATCAGGTATCTCAGGGTTTCTTCCAGAAAGAGTGGATTTCCATATGTTTTACCATAGATAAGATTTAGAAATTCATCTGATATATTATCAATGCTTTCACCCAAATAATTAGAAATCAACCGTCTTGTGTTCTCTTTATCAAGATTATTAAGTTCAATGATATCAAGAGATCTTGCCTTGATAGCTTCCTCCATTGCTTTGAATACATCCGATGACTCGTCCAGCGGGTTTGAAGTTCCAACGAGAACGGTCCTCTGTGAACCGACTAATTCGTAGTAGTACTTGAAAAAATTAAGCGAGTATGCATCCATGTATTGAACATCATCAAAGGAAATGAAAATAGGATTCTCCTTCGACATGTTCTCAATGAAAACAGCTATGGCCTCATTAAACCTGGCCTTTTGCTGCTGGGGATCAAGTCCATTGAATTCAGGAACTTTGCCGAGTCTGGGGGCAATCTCCGGCACAATCTTCTGCATCTGATCAGCATAGTCCCCGCATATTTTGTAAATAAGTTGTGTCGGTTGGGAAGAAACGTATTCACGGAAAATTTCAGAAATAGCTTGGCCAGGAACCCCAGTTTTGTTCTGACCACACCTGACTGATAATACAGCAAATCCTCTCATAGCTGCGTATGCCCTAGCTTCCTCAAGAAATCTTGTCTTACCGGAACCAGTCTGACCAACAACCAAGACCATAGAACCTGAACCAATCAGAGCACTGTCTATTAGAGTCCGTATCCTCTTTGTTTCGTTCTCCAGACCTACAATTGGTCTCCTGTGATGGCCCGAAGATGTCATTGAAAACGATTCAGTGAATTTACTGTTAAGTGGATTCCTATCGCCCGTCGATTGTGCTTCGCCAGAGTATTTTAAAGATTTCAGGGTTGAAAGCAATTCTGAAGCTGATTGGTATCTGGAGAACGGATCCTTTGACATGAGCTTCATAATAACAGACTCAAGATCTTCTGGGAATTCCTTTCTAATTCTTCTGATTGGGACTGGCATGTCATTTATGTGACTATATATCAGCTTGAGATTGTCCTTGGAGACAAAGGGAGGTTGCCCAGTGGCCATGTTGTACATAACGCAACCAAGTGAGTATAAATCAGAACGAGCATCGTTCTCTCTGCCGAGTGCACTTTCGGGTGATATGAACGCTGGAGTACCAACGATTGCACCTGCATGTGTCAGTTTAGGGCTATCAACGGACCTGGCAAGGCCAAAGTCCATGAGTTTGGGCACATTATCTTTTGAGATCATAATGTTTTCTGGTTTTATGTCACGGTGCAATATTCCAAGTTTGTGCGAGTATTCAAGCGCTTCTGCTATGGAAATCGAAACCCGTACAATCTCTGAGGGTGAAAGAGGAGACTCTTCTTTGATGATATCATCCAGACTTCTTCCGTCCACGTATTCTATTACGAGAAAGGGATGGTTATCCACACTGCCTATGTCATAAACAGACACTATGTTTGGATGGCTCAATTTTGCTGTAGTTTGGGCTTCCCTGTTAAACCGCGTCTCAGTCTCTTCGTCTAAAGATGTCTTAATCATCTTTAACGCAACAGTTCTGCCCAGCATTTTATCAGTGCACTTGAATACAATTCCTTTTCCGCCCTCCCCTAACTTCTTTACAACCACGTACCTACCATTGGAAAACGATTTTGGGATTTCTTCGTTCATTTAATGCTTCATTTTTATTATTGGAATATAGTTCATTAAATTTTCGAAGGAAAATAAATGATCAGCCTGTTATTATGGCCCAAATAAACCTGGCTTAGTATTCCCCTATGTCGCGCGAAGAAGTTAAATTATTTTGTAAATATAATGCACTCAATATGTATTGTCTTCCGTCAAATAATGTGTCTTCAGCATAAAAATATAGCAAATTAGAATGACTTGTTAGAACAGATGTCACCTTTATTAATCACTTATTGCTTACCCCAACATGTTTGAAGACAAGTTCACAAAGATAAGAGATTCGTTCACTTTTGACGATGTTTTGCTTGTCCCGTCAGCAACGAAAGTTGAGCCAAAAGATGCAAATGTATCCACTAATTTTTCCCGCCATATAAAACTCCGTATCCCGATCGTCAGCTCTCCGATGGATACTGTAACTGAGGAAAACATGGCTGTAGCTATGGCAAGATCCGGTGGACTCGGTATTGTTCACAGGAACCTGACCGTCAACTCACAACTCAACATGATTACTGCGGTGAAGAGGGAGGAGTCCATGAAGATAAGGAACATACTGACTGTTGACCCCGATACAAAGGTAAGCGAAGCAATCAGTATAATGAATGAAAAACACATTGCGGGTCTGCCGGTTGTTGCATCGGACAAACTTGTTGGAATTGTCACTAAAAGAGACCTGACCCTTGTAAATATTTCCAAGAAGACCGTTGAGGAGATAATGACCAAGAAGGTGATTTCAGCTAGAGAGAATATATCAATGGAGGAAGCCCAGGAGATATTGTATAAAAACAGGATCGAGAAGCTTCCGCTTGTTGATGGCAAGGGCAGGGTTGTTGGAATGATCACTGCCAAGGATATCACGACTCGAACGAAATTCCCTGATGCAACAAGAGATGAGGAGGGAAAATTAATGGTAGGTGCTGCCGTTGGCCCATTTGACGTTGATAGGGCTGTAACATTGCAGGCAGGAGGTGCTGATGTAATTGTTATTGACACTGCCCACTGCCATAACGAGAACGTTATGAATTCCATCAAGAAGATGAGGAAGGCGGTGTCGGTTGATCTTGTTGCTGGAAATATCGCAACTGCTAAGGCTGCCGAGGATCTCATTGCTTTGGGGGTTGATGGTTTAAGGGTTGGAATCGGGCCAGGTTCCATTTGTACGACAAGAATTATAGCCGGGGTCGGGGTGCCGCAGATAACAGCGATATCTGACGTGGCCGAGGTTGCTTATAAGCATAAAGTTCCTGTGATTGGGGACGGCGGAATAAGGTTTTCAGGAGACATAGTAAAAGCGATAGCTGCAGGTGCGGATTCTGTAATGGTGGGTTCACTTCTTGCTGGGACAGAAGAGAGCCCTGGAATGGAAATGATACTTAACGGAAGAAAATACAAGTCTTACAGGGGAATGGGTTCGCTGGGAGCGATCCAGTCTGGTCTCTCAGATAGATATGCAAAGCTTGGTTCAAGTAAATTTGTTGCTGAAGGGGTAGAGGCGGCAGTCCCGTTCAGTGGAAAGGTGGAAGAGGTGCTTTTCCAGCTTATGGGCGGTCTGAAGTCTGGAATGGGATACGTCGGTGCTGCAGACATTAATGCACTTCATAAAGAGACAAAATTTGTCAGGATAACTGCCAATGGCCTGAAAGAGAGCCATCCACATGACATCAAGATAATGATTGAGCCACCAAATTACCAGCTCTTTCAGCTTTGATCCTCTATCTCCTCAATCCTGTATTTCTTTGTGAGCCATGGGATTTCGTGATCAGCTATATCCTTTGAGGCATCAGATATCAGGATGAATGTCTCCTGAAATTCTGCCATTCTTTTTGGATTTCTTAGTATTGCAGCGGGATGGAACTGCGGTATGATCAGGTAGTCTCTGAACTTAAGCATGCGACCGGACATCTCGGTTATTTTTCCTGTGCTGAACCCAAGTATTCCAGCAACAGCAATCAGAGCGGAATTGCCCATTGGCACTATTATCGCTGGTGAAACTGCAGCGATCTCACGTTTCAGGAAATTAGAGCAGGATCTTATGTGCTCGATCTTAGGTGACTTTCCAACAGGGGGTTTGCATCTGACAGAATTCGTAACATAAAGATCTGAGCGCTGCAGCCCTGCTGCACGAAGCGCCTTATCTAGAAGCGCTCCACTTCTCCCTACAAACGGCAACCCGACGGCATCCTCCTTCGAACCTGGAGCTTCACCGATTACCATGATCCTGGCACCAGAAACGCCAGTTCCGCAGACTGCTTTCTTCCTTGAATAAGAAAGATCGCAGGCCTTGCAGTTCAAAATTTCTGTACAGAGGTCTGAAAGGGATTCCATTGTCGAATTGATAGCTCTACAATCTATTAATTTTTTTTGCATAAATGAGAGTTGAGATTGAAGAAGTCTACTTCCTTTCGTACTAAACGTTTACCATGGATTTGATTACAGCAATATTTATTTCTTCGCTGAGAAATTTTTTCTGAATAGATAATAATAAAGTAACGGGTCAAATATTGTTATGATTCCACCAATAAGCGGCGGATATACAATGTTAATAGCCAGCAGGCTTCCAGCTGCAGGGGGTGAAGCAGCAGAAAAACCGGATCTCGCCATTGATGTAGCGCCTGACGTTGTAGCCCTTTCTGATTCATCCACTATCCCCATCGCGAATGACTGCCTCACCGGGACAGCTCCCATCTGCATACCCTGCCTTAGGACGTAAAAAACTGATGCAAAGATCAGAAAAGGACTAAGTGCAAGTGCGATGAGTGAAACAGATGAGATAATTCTAGTCCATATAATAGAAGTTAGTTCTGCTTCAGGTCGTAAAATTCTGGGCAGTACAACCATTACTATCAGAACAAATATGTTTGAAAGGCCAAATATTATCCCTATTTCACCAGATGATATCCCATATCTCAGATGAAACCATAGTGAAAATATTGGTGATATAAAGCCCGTGCCTATCCCGCTTGGGACGGTCGGAAGTGACAATCTCAATATTTTCTTCCAGGAAAGATCAGGAAGTATGTGTTTGCTTCTAATGCCATTGTCTTTGAGGAACACTGAGATTACTAGCCCAAGAATACCCAGTATCCCTGCAAGATAAAAGAGATTGTAGACGTTTATCCTTTGGGATTCAACTAAGTCGATGAGAAAAGACCCTGCGCTGGCTGCCATTATTCCAATGGCGGATGCCAGAGACAGGACTTTGGAAAAATTCTTTCTCTCTGTGAACTCTGTAACAAGTGCTGTCTGCACTGCACCAAAAGGCCCTCCGGAACCTATTGGACCGCCGCCTGATCCAGTGAATCCACCGATTCCACTAAGAAGCATGAGCACAAAAATGTCTTTTGAACTGAGAAAAAGGAGGGATGAAAGAGAAAACATGAGAAAAAGTCCTGCCAGAACTAGCTTTCT
>JAKAAI010000044.1 GCA_021797055.1 Thermoplasmata archaeon
CCAATAGTAAACAATACGACAGACTCAATTGCCGACTGGTGCACTTATCAGGGTCTACCGATGCTGGTAACTATGCTTATTATAACCGGACCCGCCGGAACAGTTATTCACTTCTGGTACATGTATCAGCCATTTCCAAACACCGTATCACCCCAAACTGTATTTGATAATCTATCTTCATACAGCCAGATAACCAGTGCAGAGCAACAGCTCACAAATGCAATATCACAGACGATTTAAACACTTTGCAAATCCTGTAGGTCTTGCGTTTGGTAACTATCATTTCCCTTAGTCAGTCTTGGTCCTTTAAATAATGGCCACGACGTATTCCTGAAAATATGATGGAGCTTATAAAATCTATTAGAAAACTTCAAATACTAAATTTTAGTAATGGTACATTGTGAGGAAGTATTTTCCAGTAATTGTTGCAATTGTTATAGTTGCTGCAGGGCTTGGGATACCTTACGGAATAGGTCTAACTACTTTCACACATGCTCAAAAGAATCAGGTAATATCAATACCATCCGGAAAGTTCTTTAAGTTATCCAATCAGGACTATGCCCCTCCTGGTCAAATAGACATTTATCTTACATCATGGTATGGATGTCCAATAGGTGCAGCCGACTCGTGGATGATATACTGTGGTTTCTCTCCATTCATCAACATGTCTGAACATTCTGTTACAAACCAAGTTCCATTCATCAATGGCACTACTGTACCTGGACTTCTTTTTTACAATTTTTCATTCTTTGATAATGCGACTGGAAAGCAGATTGTCTTCTATCCTTATTATCTCTATAACATGTATCTGAACAGAACGGCCGATGGTTTTAACAACAGGACCGGGGGCACTCCAATCCCCAGAAATGAACTAGTGAGCACAGGTCTTTCAGAGATTAACGGATCTGGTTTTCCCTCTCCAGTCATTGGGATAATTGCGAATATTACTACAGTGTATCCAATCAGTGGAACGAACACACCATCTGCGTTCCTGCACCCCGCTTCAAAGCCGTCCAAGATAAATACAGTGATGGTTATTACTGGCCCCGGAGGAACCTGGATATTGAATCGTTATATTATAGTACCATCATCATTGACGTCATACAATCCTGCATACATGCTCTCAAATTGCATGACAATGACGAACATCCAGTCTGCTTCAAATAACTTCACTAAGACGATATCATCTGCTGCAACACAGCCTGCCTGCTTGTAATAATCAATCGTCTAAAATGTAATTTTAGTAAATAACAGGAAGAATCAGCTGGAATATACCTTTAAACAGAACAGCCAATAGAAAACAGGTTTTTTGATTTAAATAATTTCGTTTAAAGAAACTACAATGGCGGAAGATAAACAATTTTTTACTTTATCGTTCTTATTCAAGTTTTAAGTGACGTTTGTGGTAGAAGACATGAAAAAAGAAAAACGTGTCTGTGGATCTTTGCCCCTGACATTAGACGAAATGGAATCTCACATCTATGGGTATAAACTCAAAGAAAGAATGACCAGTTGCTGCGATCGATGATTTAAGAGATTTTGGTTGAGGGAACTGTGTTGAGTAATTCTTCAAAATAGTTTTTTTGCAGAATTAAATTGGGGTTGTGGTGTTCATGCCCAACCCCAAGAGTTGTAAAACAAAGATGGACAATAAAGTTGGCCTCTATACAATGAATCGCTTGTCAAAAGGATGGAGAATCTTCTCGATCTGAGAGCAATCGAGAATATTAAAGAGGATCTAGCAAAGCAGAATAGAAACAAGGTTGGTAGACCTTTCAGGTTGCCGGATAGTATAGTGGAGATATTCGCCCGTATACGATCGGTATTCAATGCACCTTTCCGGATCCTGGAATCTCTTCTTAGAAAGATAAGTGATCTTCTTGGAATATCTAAGATCACATATTCCGCCATATATCTCAGAATAAGAAAGATAAAGGTACCTGAGATATGCAAACCGTCTGCATCTGTGGCCATAGATTCAACCGGCTTCAAGACAACAATAAGAGGTGACTCTCTAGACAAGTGGGGAAAGAAGATTAAATTGTCCAAAAGTGTTTTCCTGAAGGAATTTTATTGAATTTACTTACCAGATTCATTTTGGCTTCGATCCTTCAAAGCAAGCTCGATGATTGAAACTAATATTCCAGTCCTCCCTGTTTCTGGCATATTTTCAATCAGCGTTTTGACCTTCCGGCTTATCATTTCCCTTTTCTCAAGAGCCTTCTGGATGTGTTTTTCTTTCTCTTTCAATTTTTCATTAACATATATTTTACTTTAGCCGCTTGTTAAAGAAAAGAAACAGTTTTTATCAGATTTTTTATTAGATTTTAATCCCGAAGAAATTCTACCTGCGGGAATAATAAAGATGCATGAGACAAATACAAAAAACATAAAGAATATAAGCACCCATGTTTTTCTTCTTGCTGGTGAGTGCATGGTTATGCCGGAGCTTTCTTACTGGGATGTAAGAAAAATAAGAAAGATGATAAAGGAAGGTGTCGAAGTGCCTCAGATATGCAAGGAGTTCAATATTGATCCTGCATCTTGGAGAGATGTTTCCCTTAAATATTCCCTGCTTAAGTAAATAAGTTACAGAAATTTGATATCGAACTGCGAGTAGTCTTCCTGTGAGGTATCCAGCCAGTAAATCTTAAATGTTACAGTCTTTCCTGTCAATCTACTGTCATAGACATCCATAAAATACAGGCCAATACCTGTGTTTCTGCAATTGTCAAATCTTATTGTGTTACCCTGATCGAGATATCCAATCAAATGGAAAGGTCTGTCCAGTATGAATCTCAGCGGTCTGCCCTGATCAACCTGCTTAACTTGCCTGTTCATCTTCCAAATTTCATGTGTAAAGAGAGAATTTCTGTTTGTAATATACCTGGATTTTACCTCTTCAATTTCATCAAACACTCTGTTGTCCGATATTGATCTTAAAAGTTTTATATATTCAGAATGTGCCCAGACCAGTGGAGTTGCAGATCCTGTTTTTCTTCCAAGGAAAAGGTGCTTTTCAGGTATGTCCTCACGATCCCAGACCTGTTCAGGAAGCATTAGCGTTTCAGATGCAAGTTTCTCCAATGCCTCCACATATGGAGTGACGTCATGCCCGGCAGCAAGTTCATAATGTGCACGTTCGCCGGTAAGCAGCGGCCAGCCCCTTCCGATTCCAGTTCCCTGAAAACCTGACCCGTCAGCATTCTGCCCGTACCCGTCCTCATTATATCGATGCCATACGGGCCCGTACGGGGTATCGGTCTTCAGTATCCTGTCAACGGCTTCAACGCTTTTAAGGATTAGTGGGTCATCAGCCTTCCTGATTCCATAACGGACAAGTAGAAGGAATCCAGTGCTCACAATGTAATTTGCAGGAAATGTATTCGGTTTATCTGGAGGGACGTTTTTGATCAATAAAAGTTTACCGTCCAGATGCTCATCTGGATCCGGTGAGTCAAAATCTGCTGGGTTAATACGTACGTAATGCTCCTTTATGTCCGGACAGATCTGGCTTTCTCTGGTAACAGTCCATTTTTCGATATTTCTTTCTAGAAAATCAGCAAAAGACAGAAACAGGTCCCTCAAGTCAAAACGGTTATCGATTTCTGCAAAATAGGCTGCGCATACCAGTCCAGCGATATTGGCAGCGATGGTGGCTGGGGAATAACCGGAGTTCTCTTCCCACCTATCCTGCTGCGTAACCGGCCCAGTTTTAATCAAAAAAGAAACTGCTTTGTACACCAGTGGTCTCGCATCGAATAGTTTTAAAGCATTACGTTTCGAAAGCTGATAGGCAAGTATTATCGGGTAAGCAGTCTGATCCAGCTGGACCGCATTCCAGTAGGGTTCACCGCTTACCCAGAAGTTCTGTGGAAAACTTCCATCCTCGCGCTGATTTGCGCTGAGATAGATAAGAGATCTCAGAGGTGTTTCAAGATCGCCTGCGGCCAGAAGACCAGTTGCTGCATTGACCAGATCCCGGCTCCAGACGAGATGATATCCACCTTTGTTGCTATCGTCAGAAAGCTCACCCCATGGTATAGATAACGATGCAATGATCCCGCCTTCATGTGTTTTGTCTTCATGAGACATTATCAAACTGTATGACATCCTGTAAAGATTCCCTCCATCCCTGGAGTGTTTGCCGAGATCGAGTATGGATTCAATCTTCCTTTTCCACGATGCTGTGTATTTTTCAAGATGGAAATCAAATGGCACAGATAGTGATTGATATAACCTGGATAAGGCAGTCGGCTGGCTGTTGCCAAACGATAATATTATGTTTACTGCCTTGTCATGTTGCAAAAGGAGCTTTGCAGTAAAAGCAATATTTCCGGAGGATGCATTGTCGAATTCCCTCTCCAGATTGAACGACTCCTTCAGATCTGAAAGACCATCGCTTCTCCCTACATATCCAACTGATGCCTTAACAAACTGGCCGCTCGCCTTAACAGCCATGTATGTACCATTTCTTTCAGCTATGAATATCCTGTCAAAATTCCTGTGCAGTATGTATCCATGATTGTTCTTCCCTTCCCCGTCTATGTGTGGATAAATCGTGAAATAACTAGAGATTTTATCGTTCCAGTTCTCTCCATGGAGTAATCGAACATTAAGAATTACCGACGGAGCATAATTGTCTGTAATGATCTCCTTTATAAGGGTAAATCTTCGATTCGGGTCTTCAGAAATTATCCGATATGAAGGCGCGAACTCAGTTATTCTTTCGATTCTATGGTTCATTGAGGTTTCATCTATTAAGAAGGTTGAGCCGTCCGTGAAAGAAAATATCAATTCACGTATCTGTGGTTTGTCAACATGTGGATAATAAACTTCGGTCAGAATACCGTTCCAGATGGAAAACCAGACACGGGAGGATGATCTGTATGCAGTTCCGATACCGTCTTTATCGCCCCTCGCCCACCTTGGATCAATACCTGGAGAACCAAACGCCTCGGCGCCGGTTTTTAACACGAAGCCCTAATTGGTAGGAGATATTTAAGTTCACTTCTAATCTTACCCACCTGATCTAAAAGGACTCCTACTTGCTGTCAACCCAGTTATACTCTGATTCAATGCTCCATAACAAAACGATCCTTCGTTAACAACAGGATTGATCACAAGTTTCAGCGAGTATTAGGATATATTTTGGATATTGAGAGGTGAATTTATAAAACACAATATTTACCATAAAGAAACGGCAATTATCTTCCACCCAATCATTCCAATTTATGATGACAAAACAGGTGCATGCGTAATGAAGTACTTCTTGTCTTTATATATTACACACTTGGGGTCTAGATTGATACATTCCTTTCGCTCAAAAGTCCACACTGCAAGATGATGTTCGGAATTATATATTTAAACATCCTGTCTTTACCGAATGCCTCAATCTATCAGCGATGTTGCATAATTGTAATAAACCTCACACTTTATCCTATTCAGATAGAAACAGTTTATAGCATCCATTGAATACTACGTTAATGCCAAATAAAGATGAAAATATGAAGCCAACGTTGGCCAGGAGATTTTTCAGGCTCCCGATATTGACTATAATAGGTATAGGCGTATTCGTTATATTTCTAATAATAGCGATTGCTGATGGAATTGTAGCAGCTGCTTATGAATTCAGCCACGCTTTCGATAGATTCTTTGCTGTCTTTTTCTATATTCCAGTTCTTTCAATAGTACTGATAATTCTCGGGATCATATTACATTATAATTCGAAGAAGAGGAAATCGATCAAGCAGCCGGCAAAGGAAGAGGAAACTAAAACAACAACCAGTCAAACACCTGAACAGGAACCGGCTCAGGATCCAAAAAAGGAAGCTCCTTCTGATGAACCACAGACACAGGTATCTGCAGAGCAGCAGAAAGAATAAAAATTTATTTAAGTGGTTCGCCGCACGAGGGGCAGAATTTCATTCCAGGTTTGACAGGTTCACCGCACGAAGGACATGTCTTTTCTGACTTCGTTGCTGGCGGGTACTGCTTGGACACCTGCATCGAAGTGGTTGTGGAATCCCCCTCTATTATGTCCTCGTCTCTTTGCCTTGGAGGCGAAGGTGATTGGTTGCCTTGATTTGGTTTTCCATAATAAGCAACACCTACGTTTGTTGTGCCTGACTTGGCTCTCGCCATTTCCACACGCTTTCTGTAGATTTCTTCCTGCTCTCTTTTTATCCTCTCCTCTTCCTGCCTCTTGGAATCGGCGATCCATTTGCGAATCTCCTCCTCCCACTTAGAAGGATCAGGCAGCAGAAATTTTGCCTTCAGGATATCCTTTTCGCTCTGGTATTCAACGGTCAGAATCTTCTTGGTGAATACCTTTATTTTTGGAACTGCGCTGGATATATTTGATATCTCATGCAACTGAACGTCAAAGACGACCTGTGGCGGAGTAGCATGAATCAGGCCACGCTTTCCCTTCTTCTCAAAGACTATTCTCTTATCGGAAAGATAAAGCATGCCGTCGTAATATTCGTTCTCTGCATAGCCATATGAAGCTTCCTCCTTTAATATCTCATGTTCCCCAACTTGATAGACTGGCATTAAATAGCGAATTTAGCCTGAATCTTAAACCTTTTCATTTTTGATTGTGAGCTAAAAAATTGGAAATGTCTTAAATACAGCGCAAAAATAAAGATGCATGGCTAAAGATGCTGCAATTAGCGGCTTTCACAAATTAATGCCGGAAGAACGCTTAAAACTAATTACTGAAATACTCAACCTGGCCGCTGAAGACGTGGATGTACTGTATAAACATGGTTCCTTGTCGATAGATGTAGCCGATAAATTGATAGAAAATGTCATCGGTAATATTGAGGTTCCGCTTGGAATCGCTACAAATTTTCTGATCAACGGCAGAGATTACTTTATTCCGATGGCAATCGAGGAAGCATCGGTCGTTGCAGCATGCTCAAAGGCGGCAAAGATCGCACGGCAATCTGGCGGATTCACTGCTTACTCGACAGATCCAGTTATGATAGGGCAGATACAGGTCATGGATCTGACCTCGCCTGAGGAAGCGTCGATCAGGATACTTTCACAGAAGCAAAAATTGATTGCGCTTGCCAATGAGAAGAGCAAAACGCTGAGGGAAAAAAATTCCGGTGCAATTGATTTAGAAACGAGGGTCCTGCATGCAAGGAAAAAGATGCTCGTTGTTCATCTTCTTGTAAATGTCCAGGATGCCATGGGTGCAAACATAGTCAACACAATGTGCGAATTTATTGCTCCTGAAATAGAACGAATTACTGGCGGAAGGGTTAATTTAAGGATACTCAGTAACCTTTCGATATACAGAAGGGCATACGCCACCGCAAAATTCCGTAAAGATCTGGTGGGCGGTGAAACAGTTGTAAACTCTATAATGGAAGCGTATGAGTTTGCCGAGGCAGATATATACAGGGCTACAACACATAATAAAGGAGTTATGAATGGCATCGATGCTGTCTTACTGGCTACTTTCAACGACTGGAGAGCCGTTGAGGCGGGTGCTCACGCGTTTGCATCCATGGGCGGTTATCATTCGATGACGAAGTATTCGGTTGACAGGAACGGTGACATTATCGGGAATATTGAATTGCCGCTGGCTGTTGGAATAGTTGGTGGTGCCGCCTCTGTTTCGAAGAAGGCCATGGCATGCAGGAAGATCCTCGGTGTCAAGAGTGCAAGTGAACTTTCTAGCGTGATCGCAGCAGTTGGATTGGCCCAGAACTTTTCAGCAATAAAGGCGCTTGCATCGGAGGGCATTCAAAAGGGTCATATGAAGTTACATTCAAGGAACATTGCAATCAGTGTTGGAGCAACTCCAGAGGAGGTCAGTACGCTTTCAGCTATGCTCGTAGAATCCGGGGATATTTCACCTACAAACGCTAAAAACCTTCTTGAAAAGATGAGAAAAAAGTAATAAATACAGATGCGGGATATTCTTCATGAACAATGTCAGAAGCAGAAGATTTAATGAAGAATGGCTTTTCCCTTATAGAAAAAGGAAAATATCTAGACGGCCTTCGGGAATTATCAAAGCTAGAACCGGAGTTCCAGTCAAAAAACAATGAGGAGGCCGCCGATCTCTTTCTGGGTATCTCTCAGGCTTATTATGGAATGACACCGAGCAACGATGAAAATTCATTAAAATATGCAGATCTGGCGATTGAAATACACAAAAAACTTGGTATCACGCCAATGGTAATCAGTGATCTCCTCTATTCTTCATTTATTGAAACCGATGCTGGAAAACTGCCTGAGGCAGAAAAAAGAATAGATCAGGCTATTGAACTCGCCAGATCTTCGAAAGATCTCGAAGAGTTGCCTGAACTGCTTAACTCCAAGGCTGATCTACTGTCAACAATCAAGAAGAGAAGGAAAGAAGCTGCTGCTCTGTATATTGATGCTTCTAAATCTGCAAACGATTCGGGTAACCCCCAGGCATACTTTCATTCCAGGACCGGCCTCATAAAATTGAAGCGTCTGGATGGTGTGGATCCGGAAGAGGGACTCAGCGAGGCAATGAAGGTTATAGACGAGGCAGAATCGCTCGCAATGCAGATAAAGAACAAAAAGGAAAGAAAGGATTTCATAGACGATATTTCAGAGATCTATGACATTGCGACAGATCTTGCGATGGAAATGGAAAAAGTGGATCTCGCCATTTCTATAGCTGAAAGGATGAGCAGGGCGCAATCTAAATAATTTCTTTTGCGAAATCCCTGATGTCTATACCACGATCAGATAGAACAATCATCAGAGCGGTCTCAAAATCAAGGAATTTCATTGTTTTAAGAAAATCGCCGGCAATCCTGATCGCATCTTTCTTTGAAATGTTGCCTGAGTTTACAGCAAGATCAAGCAATCTCTCCGATAGAGGCTTGTCTGTGTTCTCAGAAAATAGATCCTTCTCATTTACTGAGAAATCAAGAGGTACTGAAATACCTGAAACTGTGAAATTGGGCTTCAGGCTTCCGTCAACTTCCTGCAAAAGACCATCTTTCAATGAAGCATCAACCAGCCTGTTAACAGACTCGGTGGATAGCAGGCGTCTCTTGAAAGATAGCTCCTTGATCATGTCCTGACGGGAGATAGAGTCATGATCCTTTCTGGATGATATTGCAATCGCAATCAGTCTTCTGGCCGCTTCATGATCCATTGTTTCACTTAACGGTTCAGAATTTTGCCAATTCTTTTTCTATTGCAGCGTAGTCCGGCTCCTTTCCTGGATCTTCGGAAATCCATTTGAACTTAACGATTCCGTTTCCGTCGAGTAGGAATACGGATCTCTTTGAAGCAGTTAGACCCTGTACATTAACAAAGTTTTCATGGAGTGAGTCGTATTTCCTTGAGACTTCCCTTGTCGCGTCGCTGAGGAGATCAAATGTCAGTTTGTTTTCCTTCGCAAACTGTGCCAGCGAAAATGGCTGATCAACACTTATGCCAACGACCTTTGCCTTGAGATTGTTGTACTTTGACATTGAGTCTCTGAAAGTACAGAGCTCCTTTGTGCATACTCCGGTAAATGCTCCTGGGAAGAATAAAAGAACAGTCTTGCTTCCCCTGTAATCGTCCAGCGACTTGTGCTTAAGATTCGAGTCTACCAGTTTAAAATCCGGTGCTTTTTTTCCTACTTCAACGGTCATTATTATCAAAACGTAATGACAAAAAAATATATAACCTTGAGATCCAGAAGGATGAAAGCTGCTGCATTGATCTCTGGGGGCAAGGATTCTTTTTTAGCAGCTCTTGTTGGTTCTGAGATGGGAATGGAGCTCGTTTCTGCCTTGACATATATTCCAGTCCAAGATTCAGAAATGTTTCATGTTCCAAATATCAAAAATGCCAATCTTGTCTCGTCGTTACTGGGTCTGGAAACAATTTACTACGACGAAAGAGAATTCGAATCGTCCTTTAAAGACCTCAAAAAGTCTGGAATCGAATGCGTTATAAGCGGCGCAATAGCATCTGATTATCAGAAAACAAGGATAGAAAAATACTGCACGGATGCAGGCCTGCTATCATTTACACCGCTCTGGAGGTTGGATCCTTTTATCGTTCTCAATGAAATTGTTTTGCGCGCCATAGAAGCAATCATAATTTCAGTATCTGCGGAAGGTATTAATGAGAAATTCCTTGGCAGGAGATTTGATACTGTACTTATAGCAGATCTTATGAGGCTGCATGAAAAATATGGAATTAACCCAGCGGGTGAGGGTGGGGAATATGAATCCTTTGTTCTTGGATTGCCCGGGGCAAAACGCATAAAGATAATTTCTCAGCAGACTAAATGGTCCGGAAGCTCCGGTTATATGGATATAGAATGCACATTAGAGGAGTCATAACTTAAGTCTTTCGACCTCTATGGCATCGTAGGTCGGATATTCCTCTACCTCAAAAAATTCATAATCCAGTAGCTTTTTGAGTTCTGGTATTATCCACGTTGGGATCTCAACCCTTTTCTTCTTGTTGTTAACAAATATCATGTCATCTGGGACCCCGACAGAATGCAGGCTCGAAACAATTGAGTCCGTATCCTGCCCGGAAACCACTCCTTTCAGAATTGTTCCGTCTTTTGTAATGATATCTATTCTCCTCGCAATATTATTGGCGCGCCGTTTGAGCCTGTTTTTCAGCTGTACTCCGTCTTTGAATGAAGCTGAGCAATAGTGTACCGTGAATTCGGGGTGTTCCTTTACCATGCTTATGGCAAGTTCCTTACTCCCTGTGGCACCGGATTCGTAGTCATTCTTGACTGTGTAGTTTCGTCCCAGAAGGTTGTTGAAATTTGTCTCAGAGAATTCGAGCTCATTGAGGTTGATGAAGTCAAGATCCATTCTCTCAGCGAAATCTATTAAAGCCCTCGTTTCTTTCTCTCGTCCCGGTAAGGAGGGCACCTCTATTCCGACAGAAAGCCCATTGTCCCTGGCCCATTTTATCCTGTGCTTGAAAATCGAATGATCCATCCTGGTCCAGATCTCCTCTGGTGGATGGAACCTGATCTCATCGAGACCAGCATTAGCGACAGAATCGATTGCCTCCTTCGACCCACTAATTGTGTAGAGATGAATGTGATGACTCTGACCGAACTCCTGTTTGAGCATCTTAATGTAATCGGAAGTACGCTGATAGAATTTGAGCGGATCACCGCCGGTTATACCCGTACCGGTTGCTGATATCATGTTTGCTTCAAGGATTGCGTCTCTCATATCCCGAATGGGCATTTCATCGGCAAACATCACGTCAAGCATTTTTTTCTCGCTTGAAATTGGACAGTAAAAACATTTTGCATCACATATGCCGGACACAAAGAGGACCATCTTACCACCTTTGGCGCATAGAACGCACCCCTCTGGTAACTTACCTGTATATGCGGATCCGCCGCCAAGTCTCTTCAACGGCAGCTCATATAAACAGGAGATTTAACGTTTTCTTACATGATCTTGCTAAATTCGAATTTATGAACAAACATGAATAATAAGATCAGCATTATAGAAGACATAATTTTGAAAAAATATATGAAATTTTTAACGCTGTTATAAAGAAATCACTTACTGGTCTGTTTTCTGAAATCTTCAATGGCTGCCTTGATCTCTTCAACTGATGCTGAGCTCTCGAGTGTCGTTATGTCGCCAGGAAGCTGACCGAGAAAAACTGCCTTAACCACCCTCCTCATGATCTTACCACTCCTTGTTTTTGGTAGCGTGTTCACTATATGGATCTCTTCCGGAACATATATTGGTCCAAGTTCTTCCCTTATTCTTTTACGAAGGGTTGATACTATATCAAGGTTAGATTTGAACTCGTCCTTCAATACAACAAAGGCAACTATACTTTCGCCCTTTATCTCGTCAGGCTTTCCAAATGCAGCTGCCTCAGCCACCTCCTTCGATGAAATCAATGCATCCTCTATCTCTATTGTTCCCAGGCGATGCCCGGATACTTTCAGTACCTCATCAGCCCTGCCAAGTAACCAGTAGTATCCTTCACTGTCCTTTACAGCATAATCTCCACAGTAATACATACCACTGAATTTCTCAAAGTACGTTTTCTTGAATCTTTCAGGATCGTTATTCAGTGTCAGAAACATACCTGGCCATGGTTTCCTGTATGCAATGTAACCCTTTTCTCCCGTTCGGACTTCATTGCCCTCATCATCCAGGATCACGGGATCAATACCTGGCATCGGGAAAGTTGCAGAACCAGGTTTAAGAGGTGGAAGCCCAAGGCCAAGAGGTGGAGATATTACAAATCCACCGGTCTCGGTCTGCCAGTATGTGTCTATGATCGGACATTTGGAATATCCTATGTTCTCGTAATACCATTTCCAGGCAGAAGGATTTATTGGTTCCCCCACCGTTCCGAGAACCTTCAGTGTGGAAAGATCGTGCATCTTCGGGTATTTTTCACCGAATCGCATCAGTGTTCTGATCGCCGTCGGCGATGTATACAATATGTTGACCCTGTATCGTTCAACAATTTCCCACAGCCTGTCGGGGGCAGGATATGTTATCGAGCCCTCATACATTATAGATGTTAGACCCAGTATTAGAGGTGCAAAAACTATGTAACTGTGACCCGTAACCCAGCCAATGTCAGCAGCACACCACCACCTATCGTCCTCATCAGGATTGAATGCCCACTTCATTGTGTTTGCAACCCATACAGAGTAACCTCCATTACCATGGACTACGCCTTTTGGCTTGCCCGTGGTACCTGATGTGTATAGTATATAGAGGGGATCGTTTGAATCCATGTCAACAGGTCTGACGTAAGTCATGCCATCTCCGACGACTTCGTGATACCAGATATCGCGTCCTTCCTCCATTGGCACACTGTGGCCGGTCCGCTTCACAACAATTACCGATTTTACTGTCGATGTCTGTTCTAGCGCTTCATCGATAATCTTCTTGAGCTCAACTATCTTTCCATTTCTGTGGCCTCCATCTGCAGTTATAACAAGCTTGGCCTTTGCGTCCTCTATTCTTTCCGCGATAGCTGATGCACCAAAACCAGCGAAGACAAATGTAAATGTAGCACCTATCCTTGCTGCGGCCAGCATAGCAACA
Source organism: Thermoplasmata archaeon (assembly GCA_021797055.1). The sequence goes on from JAKAAI010000044.1 coordinate 13,065, forward strand.
GGAGCCTCTAGTATCATTGGTAAATAGATCAATATCCTGTCACCTTTTTCTATCCCAAGGTTCAGAAGCGCCGCCGCAAGGTTATTTACCCTTCTGTATAGACCATCATATGTGATTATTTTTTCTTCACCGTTTTCGCCTATCCACATATAAGCTGCCTGATTCCTCTTATGTGATAGCACATGCCTGTCAACTGCGTTGTATGAAATATTAAGCTTGCCGTTGACAAACCATCTGTAAAATGGTGGATTGGTATCGTCGAGTATCTTGTCCCAGGGTCTGTTCCAGTCGAGAATGGAAGCAGCCTTTGACCAGAATTCTTCAGGATTGTTGATAGATTCCCTGTAAACGTTCTCGAATGACGCTATTCCAGTGTGATAACGTTCCTCAGTTGGCAGAACTTCCTTATTATTAGGTCTATTTGACATATTGCAGTTTATGAAAAGAAGATTATAAAACATTTCCGCAGAATAATAATGCTGTCTTCTGGTTACAACAGGGTTCAATGGCAGGAAAAGAATATTTAATGAAAATCAAAGTGTTTGCTGTGGTGATCTATCGTATTCCCTAGAATATCTTTTAAGATTGAATGCTTCATTAAGAACTCGAATTAATATATCATCTGATATTCTCAAAGAATCGCCTTCTGGTTCTATCATGATGCTGTTAGATGGTATCGAGACACCAGCTCTTGTGAGCTTTTCAATATACTTAAGACGGTCCGAAGGCATTACTTTGTTATACCGACGTGGTGCAAGAAGACCGCATCTTTCTATCTCCCTCATAAATATCGGTCGCTTGAACAATGTGAATAGAATAGACAGAGCAATTTCTGGGCTGGACTCTTCGTTGATTGACTGTGATACCTTTCCCACAATGTTGTATATGTCAGAACTGGTCTTTTCACTGATAAAATATAGCTTTGAAGGCTTAATTTCCTTTTCAACCAGAATCTCCATATCTTTCATAGCTCTGAGATAACCTGTCAGCACCAGTCTGTGCGTATCGATTCCCATTTCTTTTAGCTTTACATGTATTCCGGAAATCGTATTTTCACGTACCGCAAGGATCTGAAGTATTGATTCCTTGAGGTCTGTATCTGTCTGCAGTACAGTCATGAGAGGATTTCCTCCCTCAATTGTTTTAGAAGCCGGATGGATCTGTTAGCTCTTTTGACTGATGCCTGGCATATTTTTCCGGTGGACCCAAGGAAATTGGAAGGATTAAGTGCTCTCTCAACTTCGTTTGACGAAATTTTGCCATCTGAATATTTGACTATGTTTCCCAGAAGATCGCTTGGTCTTGCAGATGTCAT
>JAKAAI010000045.1 GCA_021797055.1 Thermoplasmata archaeon
ATTTTATTCTCTTCCCGTCGAAAACGAATTCGATCCGACGCTTATTTTCGCCATAATTTTCCCGTTCTTCTTCGGTCTTATGGTAGGTGACTGGGGTTATGGTCTGATAATACTTCTTGTTTCACTGTGGATGGTTCGCAAGATCAAGCATCCTGAGACTTTTTCTATCTTCCCCAGGAGAATCTCGTCGTTCGCAGTCCAGATTCTAGGAAAAGGTCCACTGCTCGTGCTTGCAAAAGTTCTGATCCCATCTTCAATAATTGCAATCATTACAGGAGTTGTTTTTAATCAGTTCTTTGGCTTCCACATACTTCCATTCACGATCGTGAATGTTGATTCGAATTATGGAATTACAAAGCTTTTGCTGCTTTCCGGATACATTGGGCTTGCAATGGTAAGCTTTGGTTTTGTTCTGGGTATACTGAATGACATTTTCACGGGCGAGAAAAAGAGGGCAATAGGAGCTGGCGGATGGCTGATGCTTGCCTGGGGAGTTGCAATTACAGGCCTGAACTTCATACACAAGTCACCCATCTCCCTTAATCCTGTTACTGGTCCTGCCACGGCACTCCCGATTTACATTGCAATATTGGGCATAATACTGGTTGCGATAATGGAGAAAAGCAGGGGTATGATTGAAGTACCCTCTCTGATCTCACATATTCTTTCATATACAAGAATAGTTGGCATACTACTTGCATCGGTCATACTTGCACTCGTCGTAAACGATGTCTTCATGTCGGATATTCATAAAGGAATTGCATTAGTAATTCTTGGTGGATTGATTCTTGTGCTTGGGCAGATTTTCAACCTTGCAATTGCCATCTTCGAACCGGGTATCCAGGGTGCAAGGCTTCTCTATGTTGAATTCTTTTCCAAGTTCTATAGGGGAAATGGAAGACAGTTCCGCCCATTCGGGTCAGGGAGGAAATATACTCTGCCGGATGAACCAGATGATTAGATCAAGATCATTAAATGCATTTGAATGAGTGGGAAAAATAAGTTATACCTAATTTACTTATCGTAAAATATGGCAGTAACTGAGACGGTCCTCATACTTATTATCGTTCTTGATACTGCAGCAAGTCTGTTCATAGGGGCATGGGCCGGTCGTTTGCTGACGAGATATCCATTCGGGGCATCGGGGTTTACCGGAGTTGAAAGCATGATCAACAGGAGATGTGTTGTCAAACTGGTTACACCTGAAAGAATTGAAGTTGTACTTGATTCCCAGGTCTGGGCAGCCGAGCTGTTTGACAAGAATGAGAAAATTTCACCTGGAGACAAGGCAATAGTAAAGGATGTGAATGGCCTCAAGCTAATTATTAAAAAGGTTGATTAATTGGCGGTTTCCCGCAAACCAGTAAAAACGTTGTCAATAAATTCTAACAGAATTGTACCTGAATGTGCCTGTTCAAATTGCAATCATAAATTATATAATCGCATCAGAGAACAGCCATTCCTGGACAACAGATGCAGATTGTAATATGAATCGTTAGGAAATTATCAGAATGTCAGAACAGTGTAGCCTGAATTAACGTAGTGCGATATCCTTTCGCCCGCCGGCTTCAGGCTGATTCCCATCGACTCAAGCTTTTCTTTCTTACCGCTCCTCTCTGCTATAAATACGCATGCAGAGTCGATTGCACCAAGGTTGTAAAGCTTCGTAAACGCCTCAAGTGGCGGTCCCTTTAACTCTGTAATGTATTCCTCACTTGGTCCGAAGAATATTACTTTCAGATCTTCGTATCTTTTAGCTTCAGCTGATCTGGAAGCGTTTGCCAGTGCAATGTTTGCTCTCTCCGGATCTTCTTTGCCTGCAATTATCAAAAACAGTACTTTGCCCATATCTATTGATTGTATGATGATATTAATGCATTGCGTTAAGGCGGCGGAAAACTTTGACTGATAAGAAAAAGTAGATATTGCCTCCAGGGATGATAATGCGTGTTTAACGACGAACTTTCTGAGATATTCAGCGAGATGGCTGATATTGAGGAAATTGAGGGAAAGCGCTGGGAGTCCCTGGCTTACAGAAAAGTTTCTGCAAACATCGCTGCTTTGGGTGAGGACATAAGGGAAATATATCGGCGAAATGAGCTCAGAAAGATAGAGGGTGTGGGAGATGCCATAGCAAAAAAGATTGCACAGTACATAAATGAAGGCCGTATAACAGCCTATGAAGAAATGAAGAAGAGGTATCCCGTTAACTTCAGGGATCTGAGAAAAATTCAGGGCCTGGGGCCTAAGAAAATAGCTGCTTTATTCACGCAACTCGGAGTGACAGATATTCCCCAACTGGCAGAAGCAATAAACAGCCATAAAATTGCCAAACTGCCAGGATTCGGAAGCAGGAGCGAGGAGAAGTTGAAGAAGAGCCTTGAAACATTTCAGCAGGTTGGTTCAAATAGAATACTACTTGCAAAGGGGCTTAAGGAGATAGAATATATCAGAGGGCAGCTCCTTGGCTCGGGCCTTTTCGAAAAGGTAGAAGCAGCAGGTTCGTCAAGAAGGATGCGCGAAACTATCGGCGACATAGACCTTCTGGCAGTTTCGGGTAATGTTGAAAGTGCGACTGATTATTTTCTCAAAATGGATCGAATAGAAGGTGCTGTTTCCAGTGGCGAGTCAAAGGTAACTGCAAACCTCAAGATAGGGATAACATGTGATCTGAGATTCATAGAGCCGGATTCGTTTGGTGCTGCGCTACAGTATTTTACAGGAAGCAAGGATCATAACGTCAAATTGCGGGATCTTGCAATTTCAAAGGGGATGAAACTAAATGAGTACGGCCTTTTCGCTGAAAATAAAAAGATTGCAGGCGCGCTTGAAAATGAGATTTATGAAAAACTTGGTTTAATGTATATACCTCCAGAGATCAGGGAAGACAAGGGTGAAATAGATGCAGCTCTGTCGGGAAAAATACCGCGTCTTGTGGAGTACAATGAGGTAAAGGGAGATCTGCATATGCATACCTTCGACAGCGATGGCGTTGCATCGCTGGAGGAAATGGCTGTTGCAGCTAAATCCTCTGGACTTGAATATATCGCAATTACCAATCATAGCAAATCACTCATGATAGCAAATGGCCTGAATGAAGAAAGATTCAGTGCCTTCAACAAAGAAGTTGAGAGGGTTTCCGAGAAGATTGGGTTCAGCATACTAAAAGGGGTTGAACTTGAAATCCTGAAAGATGGATCGCTTGATCTTCCATCAACCTTACTTAACGAAATGGATTTTGTGCTGGGCGCAATGCATCAGTTTGTCTCCCAGGATCGGGAGGAGAACACTAACAGGCTTCTGAAGGCGATCAGGTCCGGTCTTGTGAGCTCCATAGCTCACCCCACCGGGAGATTGATAGGCTCGAGGCCCCCATATCAGCTGGACATGGATAGAATTATGGAGGCATGCGCTTCTGAAGGCGTCTTCCTTGAAATAAATGGCTCGCCTGAAAGATCTGATCTCCCGGCAGACCTCGCAAGGCGAGCTGCGGGATTCGGCGTGAAATTCACACTTGGAAGCGATGCACACAATACGAATGATCTGTCAAATATAAGAATCGCGGCTGCCGTAGCAAGAAGAGGGTGGCTGACTAAAAATGATGTTGTCAACGCAATGACTCTTCATGATCTTCGAAAGGCATTGAGCACCTGAAGAATTAATTTCCAGTTTTTGCGCCGGCCATGCAACAATTATATTATCGGAAATTGGATTATACTTGACATGTTTGACCACAAACGAAAGAAAAAACTTGAAAGTGCAAAAAAATATGTCACCGGTCACGAGGCAGCATGCTTCAATGCAGTTTTTCAAAAACTGAATTCCCTTCAGGATGGAATGTTTCAGGCTGGTAACTTCAAACTGAAATATGTGTACAGCGAGGTAAAAATCCCGGGTAAGAAAGAGGTGGAGGTAATCGAGGATGTTCCGGACAGCATGGATAATGTATATTCAATGAGCTTTGACGTAACCGATACTGAGAAGAATGAATTGCTGGGAATTGTGTTCTACCGGGATAGTATTTCCACTTATCCTTCTATATCCGAAAAAGAAATTGAAAGGATTATCATGCCCATACTTGGTTGATTCTTCTCAATCAAAGCAAAAGTTATTAAAGTTTATAAACTAATTAGTTTATAAATATCATAAGCATCTTCCAGCATGGAAAAGATAGTGATTATAAGCGGTGGAACTAAGGGCCTTGGTAAATCCCTGGTCAGACTGTTCCATCAGAACGGATGGCTGGTATCTTCTTTTGGCAGAAGTGTTTCTCACAATCACCTGGAAGGAGATAACAGAATACTTTGGACAAGAGCGGATATGCGGTTTGAGTCTGATATGGATACTGTTGTCAATAGGACTCTGGAGGAATTTGGTGCTCCAAATATGCTCATACTGAATGCGGGTACTATATCTCCATGCAAAGAGATTGTTGACGAGAGCATATTGAATCTGAGGAAAAACTTTGAGATAAATGTATTTGCCAATATATATCTGACCCAGCTCTTTCTGGCGAATTCAAAGAACGGCATGGTGGTACACATAACTTCAGATGTTTCAAAAACTCCGGCCAGAGGGTGGTCCTTCTATGGTTCATCAAAGGCAGCGATGGATTATCTTATCCGCGCGCTAGAGGTTGAGGTTCATGGTTCAAGGTTTATTTCAATTGATCCAGGAGACATGGCAACTGAGATGCACTTTATTGCAGATCCAGCAGCGAACCGGGCGGAACTGCAGTCTCCAGAAACGGCTGCTGAGAGCGTATTTCAGAAGATTATGAATGAGGTGGGTGCGGTTTGAACGGACAGAATCTGATAATTATACCTGAAACGATGACCGGCATTCCACAGGAATATACAGGGGGAAGAAGATCAGATGTTAAGCTTCTTTCTATAGATAGATCAAAAGGATCTTTTGAGTTTCGAGAATTCGAAGAAATTTTTAATCTTCTTGAACCGGATGATGTCATTGTATTCAATAACAGTTCGACATTGCCGGCTCACTTCAGGCCATATGACAGGGAAGAAAGGAGATTTGTGGACTTAAATATCGGTTATCATGAAAACGGCCTTCTCGCCGAGATCAGATCCAGGCATACAAATTGCTACTCCGGCAAGAGGCTATATTTTGCGAATGGATCCTACATTTCCCTGTCCCGCAGAATGAGAGATTATGGAAGATACTGGGAAATCAATCCTGGAAACGGGTTTGATTTACATGAACGCAGCTCATCTGAAGGCTCGTATATAAATTACGACGAAAACATGCAGGGTTTACCTGGATCAGTATATGCTTCTGAAATTGCAAGAATACCGGGGTCAGTTGAATATCCGTCTGCATCAAGACCATTTACACGATCGATACTGGACAGGTTGAAGAATAATGGAATAAGGATTCTGGAAATAACGCTGCATTGCAATCTCGGCTCGCTCGATGCAACAGAATTCTACAATAAGAAACGCCTGCTTCCTGAATATTTTTCAGTCAACGAGGATGTTGCTGACGAGCTAACATATCTAAGGAGAAACGGATCAAGGATTATAGCAGTTGGAACAACAGTTGTAAGAGCTTTGGAAAGCGCCAGAAATGGTGAAAAATTTTACCCCGTTCAAGGTTACACTGACATAATTATTGACGGATATAAAAGGACAGGAATTGATGGTCTGATAACAGGGATGCATGACCCGTCAACATCGCATCTGCTTATGCTCTCGAGTTTTGTGGATATTGAACTGATCAAGGCATCGTACCTGGCAGCTGCTGAAAGCGGTTTTGCCTGGCATGAGTTTGGTGATTCATGCATAATATTATGAATCCCTGAATTTACTCCTTCTGATCAGGGCAACGAAAATAAGTGATGCAACGACAACCATTGCGATTATAATCAGAGTGAATTCCACGTCATAAGGAATTGGGGTTGGTTTTGTAAAGCTGATTACAAGGCTCGCTGCAGAACCATTTATTACAAGCGACCCTAATAGGGGAGAAATTGTATAACCTGTTACTTCTTTCACGGAGAAGGCGTAGGTCCCATTGCTTAGCGAGAGCACAAGGGGATTAGAGTTAAGGTGGTATATTGTTCCATTAAATTCTATTGTCCAGTTGAGACCTGAGGGCAGGCCAGATTCACTAATAGTTACGAGATATGTCAGTCGGAAAAACTCAATTGGAACAACCACTTTTGATCCATTTACAGTAAAGGTACCATGCAAGGATGCAGCGGAAAATATATTGGAAGATCTGTTAAAGCTGTAATAATAAGTGCCGTTTGTCAAATTCAGGTAATATGATGACCTCAGCAATGGACCGGAAGATGCGATACCAGAAACGTTCACGGACCATGTCACATTGCCGGTCAGACCAGTCTCCTTGAACTCAACTAGGTAAACCTTCTTAATAAAAATTATCTGGATACTCAGATTGCTCCCGTCTATTGTGAATGTTCCATTTCCCTCCGGCGCATATATCGGGTTCGATGCAGAGGCACTATATGTGTATGGTCCATCAGTAACGTTTGTAGAAAACGACGAACCTGCTGCAATTGGGCCGGATGGCAAAAGGCCGGAAACATTCACCCAGTAGAAGGTTCCGGCAGGAAGACCGCTCTCATTAAAAGTAACGACGTAATTGCCTTTGACGTAGAAAGCAATTCCCTGCTGGAGACTCCTGGATGAATAATTAACATACCAGGTATCGTTTGATGCATTCAGGAATACAAGGTTTGCACCGGTAACCTGAGTCTGATCTGATGCATAGTCTATAACTGATGATAGCGGCATTTCCCATTTTCCTGAACCGTATGGCTCTATCTCTGGAGCAATGATGCCGGAAGTGCCATTGCCAAAGACTCCTGTTTTCGAGGAAATAGCCCCTGCAAAAACGATTTGGGGAACAAGTGAGAGAGGTGAACTTTGCCCGGGTAACTGGCCTACAGATAGTATGGATCCATTATAATAATATGTATAGCCCTTTTTTCCTATGATGAAGGAAGAACCAGGAACAGAAATTTTAAGTGAACTCGCCCCAACTGATGTTATTAAAACACTTGACAGCGAATTGTTGCCCGACAATATTACAGATGTCAGGTTAAACATTTTCCTAAATGGAAGAACCACCTCAGTTGAATTGTAGACACTCAGAAGTTCGTTCTGGAATGTTCCTGCGAATGGAGTATTGATTGATACTGAAAAGTTTGCTGCAAAATCTGAGGAATTTACGCCGTATATTTGTAATGTAGATTGGACCCAGTACTCGGGAAAACCTGTCTCACCCGCAAGGAAGAAATTTTCCTCTATGGTAGAGTTATATTTCGAAAATACTGTTCCATTTGGATTGTAAGAAGTCACGTTCAGCCCGGTGAGATTTATTGACGCAGATATTCCTGAGAGATCGCCTGATATACCATTAAAGGATTGTGCCATCAGATAATTTGTGAGATTGTAAGCATTGACGGTACCCCAACCATTAAGGAGGCTGTACCCGTACCTGTCATGATATAGAACATTGCACCCTTTAACTACCGGATGAAATGCAAGGGATGACAGGGAGGAGTTATATGCATTTTGCTGAAGGATTCCTTTCTGGCCTTGGTAAAATGATTTGGTATACTGAATGGTGCCTATGCGATAGATTTCAGGATTTACAAACCCCATTTTCTCATCTCCCACCCTGATTAGCGAATGATCAATTTCAGCAAGGATCCCACCCAATGAAGGGGATGCTATACTGGTTCCAGAAACAGCTTCAAAAGGCCGATCCAGCGAAGCATTTGAGGCGAAGTATGTTTTACCATCTAAAGTTATAGTCATTATCGTGTTATTAGCCAGGGATGATAGATCTGGAACACCACGACCCGCGCCATTGATAAGAAGATTGGCTGAGGAATTATTCTGCCAGGAAGGTTCAGCGTATAGATGGGATATTCCTGAAGTTGTGCCGATAGCATAACCTGTCGATGAAGATGCAGGAACGAACCAGTTCTGCTGAGATACGATACTCAGATTCTTATTCAGGTCCATAGATACTCCACCTACTGCCAGCATCCCATAACTATCATATGCCACAGAGGCGGGAAAACTCTCGTTTGATCCTATATATTCTTTACTTGCGTTAGAGTAACAGTCGCCATCGTCACCGCTTGCGGCCATTACGGTGATACCTCGAAGATTGGCTTCTTTCAGAAGTGAGTTCCATGTTGGATTGACACAGTCTTTACCACCCCAGGAATTTGATATCACGGAGAGATTTAGCAAATTACTGTATGCCGGTGATGTCTTTGACGGGTTAAGTAATGCAGCAAAGGCCAGATCCAGGCAGGAAATACTTGACGTGTTACCATAGGCATTATATATTATAGAGCCTGGTGCAGTGCTTCCAAGCATTTCAAGATCAAGCGTGTTTTCAACATTGGCGCCTGATGTGTCATATGAGGAAAGATATCCAGGTTCAGGAGCGCCGTTGATCGGATATCCATATACATTGCTGTGCGGTTCTGCCACCGGAATGGTTTCGTTGTAATAACTGTAAATATCTGACGGGTCAAACGGACCAACGTATGTCCCCGGCCTCAAAAGACCCTCTTTTGTCTGGACGTTCCCTGTCCCGTTGTATACGCCGGACCATAATATCGTAGCCTCCACCATGTTTGTAGGATAGCCATACTGTTTGAAAAGTGACACTTCGTTCATTGCCACCTGTAGATCTGATCCGAAAATGTACTGAACGCCGGAAGAATTCACAGGTATCGGATAACCTAAAGATGATTTTGTTGGACCGTTGGAACCTGCTACATTAACGACCTTGCAAATTAATGGTGAGTTCCTTATTACTAGCTCAGAGTAATCTGAAAGGCCGGAGATCGACTGAACATAAGGTTCTATACTTAAGGGCAGATCTGGGACTCCAGAAGGAGCATAGAAATTGCCCGCCGGTGATGTGAAGTCTTCGATTGTGGTGTTAAAAATAGCCTTAACGGTTCCAGCAGAGGCTTTGAATCCAAGAATGGATCTATCGCTGAATTCCTTAATGTCAATAGCTCCAGATGCTTTTACATAGCTGACAAGATCGTTGTAAATATTCGCACGTCCGCCGAACATTCGGTTAAACTGGTTGAGTGAAAGAAAATGATGATACAATGGGGAGGATGGATCATTTATTTCAGACAATAGAGAATTCATATAGGTATAATTTGTTGGATAAAGGGTCACAACAAGAGTTAGAAGACCGCCTTGACTTCCATTAATCTCGGTGTAATTTGATACCCCATACTGGCGGTAAAAAGGAATGTACTCTTTCACCGGTACAATAGGTCCAAAGGAAATGCTATCAGGAGGTGTGTAATGATAGGGTATTGTGTAACTATTTTGAATTCCATTGCTATTAGCAGCAATGAGTAGTGATGAGCCAAGAAGTATGATGAGAACCATAATTGAAGAAACTGCTCTTCTATCAATTAATAATGTTTTTTTCACCCTTTCAACCTTCAATAAAGTGAATTAGCGTTCAAATACTTTTTTAACTCTGCTTTCCGTTATAATCTTGACAACAGTTGAAAAAACCAACTCCACTTTTTTCATGTCCGGATCCGATAATTTTCCAAGGTCTATTCTCTGATCTTCCACATCAGCGTACAGTAATCCTGAGTCCAAATGAAAGTGGAGTATACCCCTGTTTTTAAAATAGAAATGACAGGGTGATCTTTCACTGATTCCTTCAACTGTTCTTATTCTATCTATAAGATCACTCACAGAATTTAATTCATTACAAGATGCGTGCCGCATGTAGATGACAAAATACAGTTCAAATAGAATTACCTTGCTATTCCGATTAGCAGAAAAAGTCATTTAAGTAAATGAAGAATCCCCGGATCTTTGTTCCAGATTTTTAATTTTATAAAAATCTAAACCTGTGCATTTTGATTGGTTTGAACCTGTTGACAAAATGTTAAGGTCAATGCTTGATTGTCGGATGATGGCATCTTCGTTTTCAAGAACGCTCAAATTTTCAGATGCGGTATTCATAAATCTTGGGGCAATTATAGGTGCCGGGATATTTGTAATTATAGGGGTATCAGCAGCCGCGGCTGGACCTGCTGTGCTTCTTTCGATTCCTCTGGCTGCCATGGTTGCAATTTTCACTGGAATAAGCTTTTCAAAGGTAGCACGACATGTGGATAAAGAAGGTGGCGTCTACGAGTACGGCAAGGAAGCTTTGAACCCATATGCTGGGTTTATTGGTGGAACTTTGTGGACTTATGGTAACATAATAGCTCTCTCTGCAGTTTCCATAAGTTTTGGGGGATACCTTGACTCGTTATTTAATTCAAAATTTCCCGTAATATTTATCGCGGTTGCAATAGTTGTTTCCTTTGGAATCTTAAATGCTTTGGGTATTAAAAACTCAGCCAAGACGTTAAGACTCATAGTCTTTGTGAATGTCAGTATTCTTGTTCTATTCACATCAATTGGTTTACTTTTTTTCCATCCAGCACACCTTAATAATTTCTTCGCGAAGGGAGGTTACGGCGTCATTTCTGGGGCCGCTATAATTTTCTTCGCTTTTTCTGGGTTTTCAAGGGTCACAACCGTCTCAGAAGAAGTGATGAATCCAGAAAGGACAATACCTAAAGCTATTATTGTGTCAATATTGATTTCTGCAATGCTATATTTTCTTATCAGTCTTGCAGCAGTAGGCCTGGCTACGCCAGAAAATCTCGCGACTTCGATGTCTCCGCTAGCTCTTGCTTCTTCTAAAACCGGTCAGTTATTCCTGGTGGAAATCGTATCTGTGGGAGCACTCGTAGCAACATCGGGTGTAATCCTAACCGGCATACTTGGAACTTCTAGAGTTATGTTTGCAATGGGAAGGGATCATGAAGTTCCTCAGACTTTATCAAAGCTCGACAGGTTTTCAACGCCAATTCTTGCAATAATTGTTTCTGTGATCCTGGCAATAGCAATGATGCCAGTAGCATCCTTTGGAACCATCGTTGAAGCTTCAAATACATGTGTGCTCTCGGCATATTTTATAATTAACATAGCAGCAATCAAGACTCATATGAAATATATGAAATTAAGCAGAAATAGTCAATCAAATGGTAGATTCTCCAAATTTTACCTTGTCCCGATTTCAGGCCTTGTTTCAATATTTATTTTCTTTGTGTTCCTAGGCTTTGAAAGTATTATCATTGCGGGTATAGTATTCGTTTTAGCAACTTCCTATTACGTCGTAAGGTTAAAATTGCAGGGGAAAGGCAGGTCTCCACCTTACCACAGTAAGGTGAGATTGTTTGGAAGGTCAAGGGCGCACTGATTTTTATCAACCTTCAGAACGGTCTTAAATGAAATTTGTTGTTTTTAATGAGGATTTAACCAAATTTAATATCCCTATATCTTGAGAATTTCTATTCTGATCGGACTATAGAAAAGACTTTTTCCAGTCTATTAGATCCTGATTATTTAGCGATCTGATTTCAAGACATTCGAGTATGTCGGTTACCAGATCATCGTTAAAGAAATTCTCGTACATTTTATCCATACTGCGTTTATAAAGTGAATTCTGAACTGATCGCAACGCACTTGTCGCCATTGCAGCAGCGAGTTTTGTTGACTGTTCTGATTCTTCTTTTATATTAGAAGAAAATGTTTTGCCCAGATCTTCCTTTCTGAGGTCAACCAAAAAATCCTGAACAGCTTTCTCTATTAATTTATTGTGATCTTCCGCCAAAATTATTCTGACCTTGTAGGTTGGATTAAATTCGATGTTGTCATCGGTCACCTTGAACCAGTTTACGGCGTCCTTCCTGAAAAAAACATCAGCCAGAGCCTTTGCAAATTCCTTTGGCTTTGAGAAATCAATTTTATCTGTCAAGTCGTATGTCACAATGTCTCCACGCTCTGAAACCTTTCGCAGATTCTCAATTGTTGCCACAATATTATTCCAGTCTGCCATATTTGTTAATTATAATCTGGATTATTAACCATACATGCTATATCCAATATCTTTACAAAATGAATACGCTATTTAGCTCCAGGCATTAAGAAGAACTAAGGTAGGATGGGATATTTTAATGAGGAAGCCACTGGAGGGTATCGATCCCCCGACCTGCTGATTACAAGTCAGCTGCTCTACCAACTGAGCTACAGTGGCATGCTTTCTCAATATTAAACCGGTAAGTATTTGTTAAGTTTAATCGTTTTGATCTTTTCAAAAAAATTCAACTTGATCCGTATGAGTTCGGCCCAATACTAGGTAAGAATGAAAATGCAGCAATATAATAGAAAGAATTCAGATACTATAACCTAGAAACAGTGACTGACCAATTCTGAACCTTGTAGGTAGAGTGCGCAAAGATTCACAAAATCCGGTTATCTATCGGTACATTAATGAAACAGATTGAGGATTTCACGAACGCATTAGAGAGGATCTGCTCTGTTGTTTCAAAAAACCTACTCAAGATATGGACTAAAAAACATTTTAAACAATATAGTTTAGGTCATCATGTTTTTCTCTTCCTGTTTGATATAAACAAACTTAACCCAGCATAAGATAGGACGCCCACGGCTACCCCAGAAACTAAACCAATAGCAATTGACTCCAATGATATTCCAGATGCTGGTTTAACGGAAGCTTTTGTAGAGTTTGTTATCAGTGCAAAACTGACATTGAACTGAACGCTGCTTCCATGTACCACAACGAAAGGCTGTTTAATTGTCACGGCGTATCCAGAAGGTCCGGAAGCAGCTACACTGTAATTCCCTGATACCGCAAGAACGGTTATGGATCTTGTTGAACTGTGATAAAGAGTGCCGTCTAAGTAAAGAGCCCATGTGGAGCCGTTCCTAAGTCCAGTTTCGTTCACGTATATAGTATAAACCTGTGTGAATTGGATGTTTTCGGTAACGTTCTTACCTGAAACATTAATATCACCTGAAGTCTCGAAGAATACAGATGAGTTTATGACATAACTATAGGTTCCATTTTTCGCTGTAAAGTTTATAATGGAATCTGTGGAACTAATAAATGAACCGTTGAATTCTACGGACCAGAATGAATTAGTTGGTTTCCCCACGGAATTAAACGAAACTGTATATGATTCTACAATGAAATTGCTTTCGTTCTTAAAGAGCACCAATATGGTTAAGTTTTCGTTTGTGACGGATATATGCGATGTTTGAAGATATACTGAATATCCGGATGGACCGGAAGCAGAAATAGAATAGTTTCCAGAAACTAACTCAAGCATAAGGGCAGAAGATGTCGAATTAAATGCATAGGAATTATAATAAATAAACCAGGGTGTTCCAGATGGGAGCCCTTTTTCAACAAAAGTCACATTATAATAAGATGGGAATTTTATATTCAAAACTGTGCTACCACTCACATTGATCGATCCTGTCATCGAAAATCCTACCTCAGAAGATATCGAATATGCATAACTTCCATTTGAAATATTGAATGTTATTAAATTAGAATTGGACGAGAAAGTTGATCCACCTATTGAGATAGCCCAGAATGAACCGGCTGGTTTACCTGATTCTGTAATTGATACATTGGATAGATAAGGTTTAAATTGCACGTAGATCGTGAGATTTTGCCCGGTCAGCTTTACGGATCCAGAGGGTGCTGAAGACACGTAACCATATATTGATGGGACAGAGTAGTTGACGACGGTATCGAGTGCAGCAGTTTGGGGAAAAGTTAATATCTGAGAAGAGGAAACCTCTGAAGTGGATCCTAACTTTACCATCCAGGTCGTGCCAGCTGGCAGTCCATTTTCACTGAAAATAATGGAGTATGAAGACCAGGCTTTGGTCAGTGGCAAATAGTCATAATATGATCCTGAAACATCGTAAGGGACAGTCCCGATTCCGTTCAATCCTCCGTACGTGTAGTTGCTCCAGTAGTTACCTCCAACGGGTAGTGAAAGGTTCCAGATTATTGAAGCAGACGATATGATCGTTGCGTTGTTTGTATTACCATTAATGAAATTGTTGTGATAGAATGTAATGTCTCTGGAATCCAATACATCCACTGCAAAGTTTTTGCTGCCAGAGATTGTATTGGAGTGAATTTTTCCAACAAGAGCGCATTTAATATAGATTGATGTGGAAGAATTAATAATCGAGTTGCCTTCGACAGTGAAATTATAACTGTTTTTTCCGACCTCTAAACCATTGATGCCACCATAAATGTAATTATCACTGACAGTTGAGTTGCAGAAGTACTTCAGATGAATTCCATCTGAGCCGTTTAAAATTGAATTTTCAGTAACTTTATCATTTTGCGCAAAAATAAGTGAGATGCC
>JAKAAI010000046.1 GCA_021797055.1 Thermoplasmata archaeon
ACTGGCTTCCCTGTAGTTGAAGACTCGTTCCATTACGTATTGGGATTGGGAGGACTACTTAATTATTTTCCATAGTGCAGTCTGCATGAACTAATGCCTGCCAATCTGGATACGCTTTCCGGATTCCGTGAGTCTTGTGGTTCCGAATTCTTGCATGCCCATAAGCTCTTCCTTGCTGAATGTGGGCCCCTCCGTGCATAGCTGTATCCCGTCTATGGAGCATGAATCGCAAACCCCGATTCCGCACTTCATGGTACGTTCCAGTGAGAACTGAACAGGTATGGGTTTATCCGCAACATAATCAAGTATTGACTTCAGCATCAGTTCTGGACCGCAAACGTACATCATGTCAAATTCATCCAGCTGGAGGGACTTAACACCATCAATGGCGAAACCCCTGATGCCAGCCGTGCCATCGTCCGTAGCCAGGGTCACATGCCCCTCCGAAAATCTGTCTGCAAAGAGAAGATCAGATGAGGTTCTTGCGGAAACAACCCCATACGCGCTGGAATCAATCAGTGGAAGAAGGCCGGCCATACCAGACCCTCCTCCCACAATTAATTTTTTTCCTGGCTTTATGTCAAATGGTCTTCCATAGGGTCCCCTGAAAAATATGCTTTCTCCCTTCCTGAGACCGATCATTGCTTCACTGGTTTCGCCATAGCTTCTGATGGTGATGCCTTTCAGTGGGCCTGTATGGGATACTGAAATGGGAATTTCGCTGTGGTTAGGCATCCACACCATGAGGAACTGTCCCGGTTCAACTTTCTGATCCCATCTGAACCTTATTGTTACAGTATTTCTTCCTATCCTCTCCACATCGAAAATCTTTTTTGCTATCATTCAACAGCTACCCCCACCATTTCAGAGATTCTGTTGAACCCCTCCTCCTCCATGAATTTCTCAAGGTCTCCTTCTATTCTTGAAAATACATCTTTACCCTGTGTGTAAAGAGCTGTGCCTATCTGGACAGCCGAAGCACCGGCCATAACGTATTCAACAAGGTCGTCGGCGTTTTCAATTCCTCCAACACCGATTATTTCCTTCCTGGTCTCCTTTCTGACCTCATAAACGTACCTGATACCGACATTTTTTATGGCGTGGCCGGAAAGGCCGCCATATCTGTTTGTGAGAACAGCTTTTCTTGCGTGTATATCTATGGACATTGCCCTTACGGTGTTTATGAGGACAAGGGCATCTGCCCTATGGGCTGCGTTGGCAATGTCCACTATATTTGTGACGTTTGGAGAGAGCTTCGCGAAGACCGGTATTTTCAGTCTAGATTTCAGTGTGGTCACTATATCTTCCACAAGTTCGGGGTCAGATCCAACCTCTGTGCCGTATCCTGCCACGTGTGGGCAGGAAAGGTTCAGCTCCACTGCAGTTGCCCCGTATTCCTCCATGTTCAGTGCCAGCTGGAGGAATTCATCCGCAGTTGCACCGAAAATGCTTCCCACGACGGGTTTGTTTCCACGCAGCGCAATTTCCATTTCACCCCTGAAATTTTTAATTCCAGGGTTCGCCAGACCAATAGCATTGAGAAGTCCTCCCTGGATTGGCACCACAACAGGGGGTTTGTATCCTGTCCTTTCACTGGTGCCAATTGATTTAGTAACTACTGCAGCAGCGCCTTTTTTAAGGATCTCAAGCATTGTGTACCCGTTTTCGTCAAGTATTCCGGAGGCAAGCATCATGGGATTGGAAAGCCTGATTCCGGCTACGGTTGTATCAGTGTGAACCATTAAAATTGACCAGCTTCCATAGGATTACCATATCCATAAATTTTGCCAGATCTGATGCGCCCGGAATTAAACGTGGGAAATCAGGCATGCTCATATGCCCTGCCGTATTTCACCATTATTGAAGTTTTTTTGACGGTCTTGACATCCAGAATTCTGTCAAGGTCCTTCCTTGAGAGACCTGGCTTCAGCTCAGGTGGTTCCAGGACCCCGTAAATTGTAAAGAAATACCTGTGCACCTGCTTCCTTGGCGGGCACGGTCCGTTGTACCCGATCTTTCCAAAATCATTAATTCCCTGGTTCCATCCTTCGGGGGTGGTCTCTGATTTCTGTACATTTTCAGGCAGAGACTTGACATCAGGCTTTATGTTATAAATGATCCAGTGTACGAATGTTCCATGCGGGGCATCCGGGTCTTCAACAATAAGTATGAAGGATTTGGCGGATTGTGGAGCGTCATCCCACTTGACCTCAGGCGAGATATCGTTTCCGTCGCATGAGTATTTCTGGCTCAGCATATCGCCATTTTTGAATCCCGTCATCTCAATCTTGAAAGTCATAGATCATTATTGCAACAGTTTTTAAAAGGATATGGTAGGTTTGTATTTCAGAAGGCCTGCCTTTCATTTCCGGTACTGGCAGGATAATTTATTAAACAGGCCATCAGTTGCCTGCCTTGCCCATTCCGTCCACAAGTGCAGGAAACAGTTCCTGAACTTTCTTAATCTTCGGACTTATGACAAATCTACAATAAGGGGCATCTGCATTCTTCTCGTAATAGTTCCTGTGGTAATTTTCGGCAGGAAAGAAATTCCTGAATGGCAGTACCTGTGTAACGACGGCTCGCCTGAAATGCTTCTGATCGTTAAGACGCTTTATGAAATCAATTGCATAATTTTTCTGAGACTCAGAAGTGTAAAATATCACAGATCTGTACTGTTCGCCAATGTCCGCTCCCTGCTGATCAACTGAGGTAGGATCGTGGATAGAGAAGAAAACCCCCAGAATCTGCTCCAGACCAGTTATTTCCGGGTTGAACACAATGCGGGCAACTTCTATGTGCCCTGTACTTCCTGAACACACCTGCTCATATGTGGGATTCTCCAGATGTCCTCCGGAGTAACCAGGGGTAACTTCTTCAATGTCCTTTATGGCTCGGAACGCAGCCTCAGTGCACCAGAAACATCCGGCGCCCAGGTAGATTGTCTGATTCATTTTTTCCAAGTGATAATCACTTCATGCCTTATGAGCTATGATGAATCAGTTTTTGTCATTTTATCCCAGGTTTTCGTTCCAGTATTGAATCAAGACTGCGAAACTTTAAACCAACCATACGTTTTGAACAGTATTCATGAAGAGTGTATTCAGGCAGGACAAGGCCGTGTCCCCAATAATAGCAACAATTCTCCTAATTGCAATTACCGTTACACTGGTATCAACGGCGTACACCCTTATTTCAGGATACATTCCTAGCCCTTCAGCACCTACGCCTACTGCGAATCTGAACATAGCAAACCAGACTTCCGGATCAGCAGGCTCAATTAATGGTACATACGGTATTTCATTGAGTTCAGTGAACGGCAATATTTCATTGAAAAATGTTGTTATTCTCATCATCATGCAAAATGGAACTGTGATTGAAGAGAATCTGGGCTCAGTTCTCAGTTCGGGGAACATAACCGTTGAATCAGGCACGTTGTCAATAAACATGACCGGAAATGAACCGTATCTTTCCAGCACAACAGAGATACTTGTCAATCTTGTCTCATCATCGGGATATATCTCATACATGGCACTGAAAGACCTTATCACAGGCGGTACCATTGGTTCCGCTTCCGTAACATAGCCAACATCCCGATCTCCGCAAGATTTTCCATGCAATGGCGGCCTCACTAACTTTTTCATATCTCCGGATTAGGCAAAGAGACGGTTCCAAAGAAGGCTCTATTTAATGTTGCGCCATGTAGTAAGACTGGGGAGTATGGCACATGTTGCTTATAAATCAACCTCTTAATAGAACCGGCATTGGATATTTATTTCCTGCAGCATACAGATGGATGGTGGAAGATTGTCCGTGATTTTTCTTCAGGAAGGTACTCAATTCGCGTACCAGTATCTTCTTAATAACATCTGGGTTATATTTTCAGCGCTTCTGATATTCTTGATGACCATAGCAGTGGGTTTTCTGGAAGTAGGCGAGATAGGGCTAGGTTTCTCGCGAAGCCTGATGAAGACACTTTCAATAACCGCTGTTTCGCTGGTCGTGATGGCATTCTTCGGTTTCAACATCGCATTTGCCCCAACAATAAGGGGGGTAATTGGCGATCCTTTCTATATGCCGGGGTTGTTCCTTGGCGGTTTTTCATCCAGCGCGGCAGGACTGCTTACTGGGCAGTGGTGGTCAATGGCTGCTTCATATTCGGGAACCGGACTGATGACGGGCTCATATTTCCTGTTCGAGGCCGCATCGGCAGCAGTTACCTTCGCTCTTGTTTCTGTAATATTCCTTAACAAAGTAAAATTCTCCGTTCAGGTTGCATTTTCAGTGGTATATTTCCTCTTCATCTGGACTATCCCTGCATCATGGATATGGAATCCAACAGGGTGGCTCTATACCCTTGGAATGCGCGACTTCGCAGGAGGTATTGTGGTGCACGGTGCAGCAGGTATAGCCGGTATGGCAATAGTGCTGCAGATCTGGCGTGAAGAGAGATCTTCAGGCCATAAATCCTCTACCCAGGTTCCGTTCAACGTGAACGAAACGTGGCTCACCCTTGCCATCCTCATGCTGTGGATCGGATGGTTTGGTTTCAATGCAGGAAGCGTTTTTGCTTTTAACTCTGATGCCCTTGTTGTTGTTCTCACAACGTTCCTGTCTGGTTCCATGTCATTTGTCAGTATGATGGTCATAGCGTACCTGTATACACATAAGATGCCAGGTCTGATGGATGGTGTTAACGGCGTCCTGATGGGTCTTATTGTCATAACACCCCTTGCCGGTTTCGTAAGTCCCGGAAGCGCAATAATACTGGGACTAGTCGCTGGGCCAATCTACTTCTTCGTTTCAAACGGGCTATCAAAGTCAAGGTGGTTTTCGGACCCCATAGGCCTCTTTCCCGGACATCTTGTTGGTGGAATATTCGGCATCACGATGATCGGCTTCTTCACTGAAAGCTCATTTGCAGCAGCTTCCGGGAATCCAGGCCTGCCCAACGGGCTGTTCTTTGGCGGAGGTTTGTCAGCATTGAGGCAGCTTGGCATTGAAGAGCTTGGCGTGATTTCTGTTGCTGCTTTCGTATTTGTAGCATCTTTAATCACAATGACGGCAATCTCTAAGCTCATGGGCGGTATTCTAGAGGATAGCGAAAAGATTCCAGGCATCACCAAGGGTGCAACAAGGAAGCACGCAACTTCTGGTGGCAGGTGAATCAATCCTGCCTCAGCCGGAAGATCAGTGTTAATTTCCGGCCAGAAATTTGCTTATTATGGATGAAACATTAACAGTCTGGAAACCAAATACCGAAAATTTGCTCATATTTCTATAACTTGTTACGAGAACGGTCACCTTGTCATTTATGCTGCTGTCGCGCACTGCCTGATTTATGGTGGCGGCGATCAGGATGTTGTATCCGTCATCATTTGAAGCAACAAGTATCCTCTCGCAGTTTTCCAATCTGAACGAATTTATAAGGGCTTCGTCATCAGCGTTCTGGTTGATCACAAGAAAACCCTCATTTCGGAGCTTTTCGCTCTCCTGTTGCGAACGTTCCACTATGACGCATGTCTTTCCCTGCTTCTGCAGATCGGAGACGTATGCATGAACAAATTCTGAGTAGCCAAGAACAAGCGTATAATTCTGAAGATTTTCAAGCTGATGCCTTTCCATTCTGGTCACGACTCCTCCAAGCCTTCTCTGTATTATGGGCGTTATGAGTATGGTCATTGCCCCAAAGAATATTGCTACCCCAAGTATTGAAAGAGATATTGTGAACATCCTGGCAGTCAGTGTAATGGGCAGTATATCCCCAAATCCAAGGGTAGTGACAGTTTCTCCCGTGTAATAAAGGGCATTTCCAAGATTGGTGATGGGTGGACTGAATTCGTTTCCGAACAGAAGAGACCCGCCAACCCCATATGATATTGTGAAGATTATTGTTATAATGGCAACAGCAATCTCCGGACGGCCAAGAGTTACTGAGGGCATGGTATATTTCTTCCTCTGCCTGAACATAATGAAGAATATGAGAAAACTAAGTGTAATGCCTATAAGTGTAAGGTGGTACAGTCTTTCACTGCTGAGAACCAGAAGAATAACGGTTAAGATCAATGCCCCAAGAAGCAGTCTCCATGTTCCGCGGGTCTTCTGCAACTGGAGGAAGCCAAGTACCATCAGGAAAAAACCATCAAAAAGTGTGAAAAAGGAAAAACTTCGTTCGGCTATGATGAAATGCAAACCGAATAAGCTTATGTGATATATATGGGTTGAACTGGCAAGGACAACGCCGAGCGCAATGGTAATTAAGCCCATAACTGTGAACATTATATTCAGGTTCACCTTTGTCCCGGCAGAGGTCATCGTGATCAAATTACCGGCATGAATATAAATAAGTGCACGAGCCATGGAAGCCACTGCCTTTGCCTAGTTCCAGAATTTAAAATGGAACTTGGAAATCAATGCTGTTCCTGACAATTCGAGAGCATAAAGACGGAAAATTTTGAGCCATAGGGCATAAGTTACTAAAACGTTAGCGAAAAAAGCTCCGTTCTTCTGGGTGGATAAAATGTTAGTATACAGTTAGTATGAGGAAAGTGATAGATATTCAAAATTATGAATGCTGCGGCTGTTCTTCTGGCGAATCGGGTTTGCCTTCTATTTCTTTTCTGTTTGCCGTTTCTATTCGTTGCTTTGATACCGCAAAATATTCAGGATTTACTTCAAACCCGATAAAATTCCTGCTTAAGTGAATAGCAGATACTCCCGTCGATCCCACCCCCATAAATGGATCGAAAACAACGTCGCTTTCATGCGAAGCTATTTCTATTATTTTATTTAGAACTTTCAGGGGTTTTTGAGTGGGATGGGATGGATTTTTTACCCTTTCTCTTCCCATGCAAATTGGACTTTCGATGAAATTGTGCATCTCACTTTGCTTTCCAAAGTTCCAGGTATGCTTCTTATTCCACATGCACACTATGAGTTCACAGCTGTTCAGAAATCCAGCCCTGTATAGCTTGGGTGGCGGGTTCGTCTTATGCCATACGACAAATTGAAAGGTGTCAAAAAGTGGGTCGAACGCTTCGTGCCATTTTCCAATAAGATTATAACTGCAGAATGCAAATATATTTCCCGTTGGCTTCAAAATCCTTCTGAATTCATCAGTCCATTCCAGAGGAATAAAATTTTCTTTGTCCCATTCAGCTAAATCGTTGTTAAATTCCTTTCTCCAGGCCATCTTTATGTTACCGGTCGAATATGGACTAAGATTGTATGGGGGGTCTGTGAAGATGAGGTCAACGCTGCTCTCAGGAAGTTGTTTTATCAATTCCCTAGCATCTCCCAATCTCAAATCTATATTCATTTATTGACCTCAAGACATCAATTGATATGCCTATTAAATTTGTGTTGAAAAGTTCAATTACAATCATATCTCCTGGTTCGAAGAATTTTATAAGTTGTCGTTTGAACATAGTGAACAAATACTCATGTACTTCGACGTTCTTCTATGAGAAAAGTTCCTTAAGCGAACTTTGTAACCACCACTCATAGGTATTTCCTTCTACTAATCTGATGAATACATGTACCCTGTATTAAGCAAGATTAGACAACCCACGTTTCCGCGAAATATTGTATGAATAAAACTCAAAGATTCAGATAAATCCAGCCATTTGATTGTTTTCTTGCTATTTCAACGAAACTTGCCGGGACAGAGATAACGCCGGGAACAAGATCGTTTTCTGAGATGTTTCTTTCTTTCATAGCGACCCCACACGCTACGACTTTCACTTTTTGCAAGCCAAGAATGGGAGATATTACTCCTTTCTCGATCACTGCAGATATGCCGCTTTCAAGATACACCATCTCTATTTCTTCTACATCGTTGAGCTTCGACATATTTGTGGCTGCTATTATAGAAACTGGAATTTTATGTTCCTCGGACACTTCAAATATAATTTTCATAGTTAGATATTGCTTTCACTTTCTTAAGCTATAGGGTAAATTTATTGAAGGATTTACTATATTAATCCTGAGCAAGTGAAAGTTCTATTATTATATTGTTTTTCATTGCAACAAACGAGAATTTTCATGACATCTCTCGGTCTTTTTCCAGAATCCTTTTTTGATGTCCCCTGTAGATTATGTGCAAAGATTTTCAGTCTAGTCCCATATGTTTTCATTGGAAATAATCCAAAAATTTTTAACATTTGCGAGCGGGATTCCCCTTTCGCAAGAGAGGGGATGAAACCGAACCTACCTGTATCACAAACATATGATATTCCTGTCCGCTGATATACAGAAGTGAAAGTGGTCGGATTGCATATTGCTTCATGCGTGCCTGCCATCCGTAAAGTCAGATGGCTTAACATGAGGGAAAGAGTACCTTCGGGCCGAGTGGAATTCAAGCCCAAGGAGATTCCGCGAGCAACCTTTGAAGCGGGAAGCCCCTTTCGAAAGATAGGGGAGGAGATCACTCTCACATCAGAAAAAGTTTACCAAATTCAGTTAACGAGTGAATATATGGATAGTTTCTTTTCCCTGCGCCATTTCTCATGACCAGTCCAAACGATAAAAGATTTTTCAGTCTTCGCGAAGTAGCTGAGTTTGTTATCTTCACGGAAAGGGAAAGTTCTTCAATTGTTTTTCCACTATTTGACATTTCTTTCATTAGATCCATATACGGACCTTTGTAGATGTTGACCTTCTTCAATTTTTTGACATTGATTACGGTAGTTGAATCTTGATATTTATCATAAACTACCATCAAAATATTTTCGTTATATGCATGAATGGTAAGTGCTGAAACCCCTATTCCTGATCCACATGATATATTAACCCATGTTGGCGTCCTTTTGGATTTACAGATCTTCTGCAGAACAAGAAATATCTGAAAAAAATTACCAACATCCTTAATCTCAATAAATTCGGGTTTCACTCCCTTGAATTTGAGGAAATCTATAATCTTGCGCTTAGAATCCTTATATTCTAATTTTGAATCACATATTATTATTAATTTCGAAATCTTAGGAATATTTGAGAAAAATGGCTTTACAATGTATTCTCCTTCTTGATCTAAAATTGCAATCCCAAAATTCTCAACCATTTTTATTTATGATGCGCTAATTAATAAATTTTGTGCAACGTTTCGCAAAATACTTGCGATTGTGTATTTTAATGAATGCATTCTAATATTATTCTCTTCTTATTTCTTACTGATAAGTTATGACAGAAAATATGACTCATAAAATTGCTGAAGATGAATCGTACAAGAAAGACAAATATATCTTCTGGAAAGCTGTCTATGTTCTTTTGATCCTTGCACTATCATTGTTAATAGCCGGTCTGATAATGCAGTATGTTTTTCATCAGACGAAGGCACCTCTCCTACTCGGACTAATAGTGGCGCTTCCTCTTGCCATACCATTGGAGCTCTGGAATTTTACTGATCCAGACACTCTGTTCCGAGTCATGGCTTTTCAAGACAGATTCTTAATGGTGTGTTTTGGTTTTGCCATAGGTGTAGGTTCAATATTGCTCTATCTTGTGGCCCTGATTACACATCCAAATTTTGGAATAAAAGATTTCTTCGTCCCTGGAATTGTGATTGGCGGACTTATATTTGGAGCAGGAGTTGGTCTCGCAGGTTACTATCCAGGAACTATTTGGATAGCACTCGGACAGGGAAGACGAGATGCAATATACGCGGCTTTGGGTGGATTGTTGGGTGCATTTACCTGGTCTGTAATATTCGGAAACGTAAAATGGTTTTTCTGGGACACTTTAAATTATGGGCCAATTACTTGGGCATCAATATTCGGAATAACAAGTAAAATAGATGTATTTCTGGTCAGCCTAATATTCGGATCAATCCTGATTGCTGTATTTCTTCTTCTTCCCAGGTATCCAGGAACGAAGGTAAAAAATTCTTGTGGTTATCATATGCTTGGAAAAAGTAAGAAAAAAATAACTTTTGATTTGGTGATAAACGAAGACTTCGAAAAGTACCCGAAAGCGAATAAATACTTAACTCGAATTATCAATGAAAGCAGTACAGAAAACGCAAGAATGACTATTCCTCTAGGTCTTGCTTTCACAATCACGGCTGTGGCGGTAATAATATTACATCAAATATTTGGGGAATCAACGACATTTTCATGGATAGGAGCGCAGCTGTCATATCTGGTGAATCCAACCTGGGCAGCATCAAATGCATATTTTCAATTATTTGGTGGGCTTCATATCGTTAATGGAGTAGCAGTTAATCTTCCTTTTAGTGAGATTGGTTGGGAACCATTCACAGATTTAAGTTCATTTCTTGGAGGTTTGATTGCGGCCACTCTTATATCCAGAAGATACATGGGATTCAAACCACAAGTGCCAAAGATATGGAGCAGAAGTCATAATCCAAAGTACAGACCTATTGGTGCATTCGTAGGAGCATTCATGGTACTATTCGGGGCAAGAATGGCCAATGGATGTGCTTCTGGTCATATTCTCAGTGGAGATATTCAAATGGCGGTGTCAAGCTTCGTATTCATGATATTCGTTCTCATTGGGGCATGGATAATGCTTAGGTACTTCATGCACATGAAAATTAACTCATGGGGATACACTAAATAAGAGTGGCTATTTACTAAATAACAATTGAAGATGGTGATAGGAAATGGCAAAAATACTTGTAATGTTGATCACAGGAAAAGACAACATAAACACCGAGATGGTTGCATTCAGCTTTGCATTCAACGCGGTTAAGAATGCGAAGGCCAATGTTGAATTCCTATTCCTTGGAAGGGGAGTCCAGGCTGCAAACAAGAATCAGAAGAGTTCCCCACAGTTCTTAGATCAGATCAATATGATCAGGAATGAAGGCATACACATGAAGATATGCAAGATAAGCATGGCAGGCGAAGGTCTCACTGAGAATGATATCTTCCCGGGGATCGACATGGTATTGGGTGGAGTAGAGACGAATGACAGGATAGATGATGGATATACAGTAATAACGTTCTAGGCCATCTAAATGTATCCTTTAACAGATCTGCAAATAATCCTCTCCGTAATATCTGGAATACTTGTTGGTTTCTCCCTTGGCTTGATCGGTGGTGGTGGGTCGATACTTGCTATCCCCCTCCTGATATATTTCGTTGGATACGATCATCCACATCTTGTTATAGGAACGACAGCTCTAGCTGTAGGTATAAACGCATACCTCAACCTCATACCACACACACTGAAGAAGAATGTTAATTACAAGACTGGCGTGATTTTCACCGTTCCGGGAATAGCTGGTGTATTGGCGGGATCAGAACTCGGCCTTCTAACCCCTGGGACGTTTCTCCTATTCTTCTTCGGCTTCCTCATGATTGCCATAGCGTTATACATGCTCAAGAGGAAGTGTGTTGACATGTCGGAAAACGAGAGGAAGGTATCGAAATCTTATCTCACCCTCATACTCACGGGCATAACCGTTGGTTTTGCATCTGGGTACTTCGGTATTGGCGGGGGGTTCCTTATAGTCCCTGGTCTACTCTTCGGTGGAGGCCTTAACATCATTCAGGCAGTAGGCACATCCCTGATGTCCGTGGGGACCTTCGGTGTTGTTACTGCAGCAAGATATGCCATCAGTGGCGATCTGAACATAGTCATATCCGGATTGTTCATCGTGGGCGGAGTTCTCGGCGGTTGGGTAGGTGCGAGATATGCAAGCAGAGTACCTAAGAGGAGGCTCACACAGATATTTGCTATAATCGTAATCGTCGTTGCGATTTACATAATATACCAGAATTATGGTGTAGTTTTTCATCTATAAGGTTCCCCACTGATGTGCTCCCTTTATCATCTGGACAGTTATAAGAGAGAATATATAGAACTAAGTAGATACAAGGGGGAGTCCAGAGGGGGTTTTGCAGACTTCCTGCGCACTTCCCTTGGAACAGGTGATGCGCATGCCTGAGAAATTCACAGTTGAGCAGAAGGAGCAGATTGTCATTGAATCATTCACGGCCACAAACATTGCCGAACTGTGCAGAAGGCACGGCGTTTCTGTGGCACAGTTCCACAGATGGAAGGAACGCTTCCTTGAAGGTGGAAGGAAAGGTCTGGGTGAATCATCAAAGGGAAATGAATACCAGAAGGAGATTGACGATCTCAAGAGACTGGTGGGCGATCAGGCCCTTGTTATTGATGCTTTAAAAAAAAGTCGACAGGGGAGGAAATAGCCATGGCCATTGAAACCCTCAGGCCTGCAATGGCCACATCAAGGATATCAAGGGCAATGGATGTCCCCAGATCATCCATCTACTACAGAAAGATCGGAAAGTCGGGAATGCGGAAGCCCAGAATCTCAGAGAACATTGAAGCTGAGATAATCCGGATATCTGCAGAGCGGACAACCTACGGTTACAGGAGAATATGGGCATTGCTGAGGAATTCCGGCATCCATGTGAACATCAAGACTGTCCGGAGGATCATGAGGAGAAACAGCCTTGCACTGCCATATGCAAGGCATAAGAATCGCACAAGAACAAAGGATCTCACGAAGCCTGATAACACTGACAGGTTATGGGAGACAGACATCCACTATGTTGGTACTGCAAGGGACGGAATGCACTATCTCATGTCCATCAAGGACTGAGTGTAATAAGAGATCGAAACCTATGTCCACCGAATTACTATGTAAATTTGGAATCTGATGATCGGTGGAATTAGGGAGGGGGTGTTTCTGATGCATGCAGGTTTGGATCTGTTCGGGCTGGGTCGCCACTTATCACCAGTACCATTGATTTGCACATTCCTTCATTGGTGAAGGTCATAGGTGTTTGTGGTAGGTGAATTGCTCCCCAATGATCATAGGGTTCTGGAGAATAAAATGATCGCCATAGGGATAGACACGCATCTGAAAATGCATGAGATAGAGGCACAGGATAATAACAGGAGGGTTCTCTGGAGAGGGAAGATCGTAAATGAAAGGAAAGGGTTTGAAATGATCCGTGAAGAGATTGAAACACCGGTAGAGAGCCAGAAACAGGAGATCGTCGGCATATACATGAATCCAACAGGTAACTACCATGTACCTTTGAAATATTTCCTTTCAACACTAGGATTTAATGTCATACTTGTCAATCCCATAATAAGCAGGTCCATAAGAAAAGTGTCTGGTTTCTGGAAAGGCAAGACAGACTCAGTTGATGCGCACTCACTTGCATCAACCCCATGGTTCAGGGCAGATATGGGTAAAGGACATGAGAGATCCGGGATTTCAGAGCTTACAAGGATTAGGGAAAGGCTGTTAAAAGAAATGAAGAGGCATAAACTACCTCAGGAGTGATCTTGCATGTGTATTTCCAGAATATCTGCACTTTCTAAATAATATCGACGGCAGTACTTCCATGAAACTGCTTGAAACTTTTCCCGTGCCATCACTCATTCTAAATGCCGGAAATGAGAATATACGTTATCTTGTCAAAAAGGAGAGCAAGGGGCATTTCGGCAATGAATTTGTTTCAGATTTAGTGAGGATTTCAGCTGAATCTGTAGGAATCCCTGATAAGGATGGGATATTTGCACTGAAGATTAAGATGGAAATTGATAGAATCAGGGGAATAAAACGGGATATAAACACAGTTGAAAGCAATATTAGGAAGAGAGTTGCAGACGATGAGGATGTGAAACATCTGGATGACATTCCCGGTATAGATACTGTCCGGGCTGCAACCATAATGGCAGAAATCGGAAACATAGATCAGTTCGAATCAGCAATGAAACTGCAGTCATATGGTGGTGTCACATTATCCGACAATGGATCCGCTGATTCGTACATATCAAGGCATTCCAGGGTTTCAAACCACTATCTTGCAACTGCAGCGAGCAGATCTGCAGTAACACTTGTTTTGCACAACACAAGGGAGTTTAAGAATGTGTATGACAGGGAAATGGGTAAACAGAAAAGGGTTATACAGACATACATAACAGTCTAAAAAATTAAGTCGGTTCGGAGATACTGTTTCAAGGCCAATATCTAAGCATTGAAAGTTGCGTCCGGATAGGCAAAGCTAACTATATGTTGCAAAAAATTAAAAAAAATTCAAGCAAACCACTTCTATGGATACCTGAAGTCAGTTGTATAAGGAAAGTCTGGTTTATTGTTTAAACATACGATACTGTTCAATACCATAATTGAAACGGGCCCGGTGGGATTCGAACCCACGATCACCGACTTAGAAGGACGGTGCCTTATCCATACTAGGCCACGGGCCCGTTCTCCTCAATACAGCGTTGAATTTGAAAGTTTCCATCCCATAACA
>JAKAAI010000005.1 GCA_021797055.1 Thermoplasmata archaeon
ATCTTGAGGAGTTAAAAAACTATTAATTTCAATAAACGTTATTTTTGATCTCAATATCATCCTCTATGGAAACTTCTGAAAAAAATTCCATGGAAGAAGAGATAATTTCTTACGTGAAGGAATTCGCTGAAAAGAAAATAAGACCCATTGCCCGCAAGATCGATCTAGATGGAACCATACCTGATGAACTCATTAAAGAAATGGCTAAAATGGGGCTTTTCTCATCCTATATACCAGAGGCATACGGTGGAAACGGCCTCAGCTTTACATTTCTAATCAAGGTCATAGAAGAACTCTCTAAGGCCTGTCCCAGTACAGCACTTGTTCTTGATGGAGCTCTAACATTATTTGCCGAGCCCGTGCTGATGTTCGGATCGGAGGACCTTAAAAGGCGGTATCTTCCAAAAATAGCTTCTGGCAGCGTAGGTGGCCTGGCAATAACAGAACCATCCGCCGGAAGCGACGCAGCATCAATAAAAACGAGGGCAGAGAGAGACGGCAACGTTTACAGAATCAACGGTTCTAAAATTTTCGTTACAAATGGTAGAATCTCAGATTTCTTCGTATTTGACGCTGTGACGGATCCATCCAAGGGCAATAAGGGAATAACCACATTCGTTGCTGAAAATAAATATAAGGGGATAAAGGTAAGCAGGGACATACACAAGATGGGAATAAGAGGTTCAAGCACCGTCGAAATGGTATTTGAGGATGCTGAGATTCCTGTTGAAAATGTGGTGGGTAAGGTAAATGAAGGTTTCAGGGTTGTGATGGAAACACTCGATGCAGGTAGGATAGGGATAGCTGCACAGGCCAATGGAATTGCGGAAGGTGCTCTTGAGGAAGCGATATCATACATCAAACAGAGAAAGCAGTTCGGTAAGGCGATATCAGATTTTGAAGGTATACAGTTCATGCTGGCAGACATGGGGACGAAATTGGAGGCTGCACGCCTCTTAACATACAGGGCTGCATCCATATGGGACAGCCATATGCCTTGCATAAAGGAATCATCAATGGCCAAGATGTTTGCATCGGATGCCGCAATGGAGATAACAACGAATTGTGTTCAGCTTTTCGGTGGATATGGCTTTACTACAGATTTTGATGCTGAAAGGCACATGAGGGATGCAAAGATAACTCAGATTTATGAGGGAACAAACCAGATACAGAGAGTTATTATAGCTAGGGAAATGCTGAAGTCTGTAAGATGAATTATGTCGGCTGCTCTGGGTGGTCATACCGTGAGTGGGAGAAGGTTTTCTATCCACCAGGCATGTTAGATAAGCTCTCTTTCTATTCAGGCACATTCAATTCGGTTGAAGTAAACAGTACTTTTTACAATACACCATCCATTGACACGGTATCCTCTTGGATCAGAAAGGTTAGGGACAAACCAGATTTCAAGTTCACAGTAAAGCTACCAAAGGAATTGAGCCATGATCTTATCCTGCACAATGAAAAAGGTGCTGTATCATATTTTAAATCCTACGAGAAATTGCTCCTTGAGGAATTTGCGAGAAAAGAAAGGCTCGGCGCTGTTCTTCTCCAGCTTCCACCTTTTCTGGGGGCTGAAAAGTTTGAATCTCTCTGTAGAATCCTTTCAAACCTCGATACCGACAGATACAGGTATGCGATAGAAATAAGGAACAGGGAATTATTCAATGATAGTTCCATTCCCGGCAGATTATACGACATGAATATTGGTCTCGTTGACATTGATAGTCCGGATCTAAGAATTGGCTCACTCGTATCCAGGACTGATTTCGCTTACATTCGCATGCATGGAAGAAATGTTGAAGCATGGAACTGGGTTAACGATTACGCCATGGAAAAATACAGATATGATTATGGGGAGGAAATTGCTCAAATAACGGAACATATAAGAAATATACAGGATAATTACAAGGATCTGTATATCTATTTCAACAATCATCCAGACGGGAACGCACCAAGGAATGCGATATCTCTGATGGAAAATCTGAAAGGGGGTAAATCACCAGAGTCATCCGGAATTTTTTCATTCAAATAAAGATGCAATGGAATAAATTATATGTGTGTGATACTGTAAGGATTCTAAAATGTCAGTTAAATCATTACCGCCTACCGGCTCAAAATTGCTGATAGAGCACGACGGTCAGGAGCTTTATGTCACTTTCATAAAGGAGGATTCAGGTTCTGGTGTTTTTAAGTTAGCAAGTGGATATAATGTCCGTTTTCCATTGGCTGGTATCAAGATAATAAAAATCTTTGATACCTCAAAGGATGAAAGAAAAACAATGAAGGAAGAGACCAATATAGGTCATGGAGCTCACAGGATCAGTCTACTGTCAACTGGAGGAACAATATCAAGCAGGGTCGATTATACGACAGGTGCCGTCAAGCCAACCAGGGATCTATCATTCATTAAGGAAGCAGTTAGCGACCTGGAGGATAGGATCAATATCAGAACCGAGATCATAGATAGCATATTGAGTGAGAATATGACGCCGTCTCACTGGATCAAAATATCTCAAGACATCAGGAGGGCCATGGAATCTAGCGAAGCTGTTATCTTGCTACATGGGACAGATACAATGAGCTATACTGCCTCGGCTCTGTCATTTATGTTCGAGAAGCAGACTGCACCAGTTATCCTGACGGGCTCTCAGAGAAGCTCAGACCGGCCAAGCAGCGATGCGTTTGAAAACATCGAGTCATCTATTAGGTTTTCTCTGGAAAACATCGGAGAGGTCGGGGTATGTATGCATGCAAGCAGTTCTGATGGTTCAGCCATTCTTATAAGGGGAGTACGTGCCAGAAAGATGCATACATCCCGCAGGGATGCATTCAAACCGATGGGTAGTGGTGAGATAGGAAGAGTAAACGGCCACAGGACTTTCATGACAAATATTAGGAAGCCGACGGATACCTCAATCGAACTTTTTGATCAGCTCGACAGCAGATGCGGGATTTTTTATTTTACACCAGCCTCTTCTGAAGAGGAGCTCGAAAATTTCTCCAAAGGAAAAAAGGCGGTAGTTATTATGGCGACAGGTCTTGGACATGTTGCCGAAAGACTTATGAAAAAGATAAGGGATCTCTCTGATTCTGGGGTATATATAGTTATAACATCACAGTGCCTGAATGGTAGGGTTGACCTCGATGTATATGCCAGCGGCAGGAACCTGGCGGCCTCTGGAGCCATACCCGTCGAGGATATGCTGCCTGAAACTGCAATGGTAAAATCCATGTATCTCCTGAAGAAGGATCCTGATAATTTTGCAAAATTAATGCAAACCGATCTGAGAGGCGAGATTACTTTGCGATCTGAAACGGTGGAAATAAGATGAATCATGATTTGGTGATAGGCCTTGAGGTTCATATCCAGCTCAATACAGGTAAACTGTTCTGCAGGTGTCCGGTCAATGGCAGCAATCAGTCTACAGGAACCCTCAGCCGCAGGTTGAAGCCGACGTCTGGTGAGTCAGGACTGGTTGACAGGGCAGCCATTTACGAAGAAGAGAGGAGCAGGGTTTTTGAATACGTCCTGACAGGCAACACATGCCTTGTTGAAATTGATGAAGAACCGCCCAGACCTATGAATCCATTGGCCATTTCAACTGCAATGAAGATAGCTGCAACACTAAAATGTTCAATTCTTGAGTATGTTGAATGCATGAGGAAAATTGTTATAGATGGTTCAAACACTTCCGGTTTCCAGCGGACTTCTCTCATTGCAATGAACGGTACTCTTGAAACAGGCCATGGAAAAGTCAGAATCAGTTCAGTCTGTCTCGAGGAAGATTCTGCGAGAAAGGTATCCGAAGAGGACAATGTGGTAAAATACTCACTTGGGCGCTTAGGGATACCACTGGTTGAGATCACGACCGAGCCGGACATAAAAAGCGCAGATCACGCTGTTGAAGTTGCCCGGTTAATTGGACTATCAGCAATGGTAACTGGCCTCATCACAAAGGAATCAGATTCCATCAGGCAGGACGTCAATCTTTCCATGGGTTACGGCAGGGTAGAGATAAAGGGCATATCCAGACTTTCTCAGATAAAGGATGCAATCGAAAGTGAAGTATCAAGACAGAAGTCAATAGCAGGAGCCTCTGAGGTCATAACGAAAAGAGGTGGCTTCAATAAATCACATCTCGAATTTATTGATGTGTCAGAAATCTTTGAAAAAACGGAAAGCGTTCTGATCAAAAAAGGTCTGAATGAAGGGAACAGGGTATTTGCTGCCTGCCTCGAGAACATGAACAAGACACTGAAGCAGGATAATTTAAGAATGGGTCAGGAGATTGCAGACATAGCAAGGGCCTTTTCTGTTGGAGGCGTTCTTCATTCGGATGAATTACCGGGATATGGAATTGATGATTCAACAGTAAAAAAGGTTTCAGAAAAAATCAAACGTGGTAGCAACGACGGTATACTTCTCGTGGTGACGAAAAAACACACTGCCGAAATTCTGTCCAGAGAGATTGCTTTGAGAATCATAAGGCTCGTCAAACTCGATCTTCAGGAAACAAGGTTTTTTTCAGACAAAGGAAGGACAGTTTATCTGAGACCTTTGCCAGGTGCAGAACGGATGTACCCTGAAACCGATATCAAGCCAATTCATATTTCGAAGGAGGAAATTAATGAAGCCATTGATTTCGGCAAACTTTCTGCAGAGGAAAGGATCGATAAGATAAGCAAGGATTATGGTATATCAAGACAGGATGCCAGCAATATTATTACAAATATGAGGATGCCAATTTTCCTTGCTTTGGGGCAGATCATACCATACAGGTCAGCTTCCAGGTTGATTCTTCAGAAAATACCAGAACTTGAGAGAAAGTCCGGCAAATCTTTTGAGGATGAGAAAATAATTTGGCTTGCCCAGAGCATAATAAAACGCGGGCTGGATGTAATTTCTGTTGAATCAGCTCTTGATATTCTTTCTTCTGGTGCTGAAATAGATAGTCTACCAGAATCCATGGATATCGTACCCCTCAATCAAGACGAATTAAGGGTTATGATCAGTGAAATAAGGAAAAACAGTCCAGATATCGGGCAGGGAGGTCTGATGAACGAGATCCGAAAGAGGACAAGAAGGCCCTTTGACCCCAAAAAAGTAATTGCTGCGGCGGATCATCAAATGCCACAGTAATAATCCAGGAAATGTTTTAGGAGGAAAAATAATGCTGTGTTCAGTCAGGATCGATATATTCTTTCCTGTATTAAAGAATTAATCATGTCAATGAGACTGATTCCCGGGTAGATTATCAATCAACAAAATCGTATAATCTCTAAATTCTTAAATATCTTCTTGTAATGCAGAAAACATGCTTTACGGCTACCTGCCCATAGCCATAATACTGATTCTGCTGATTCTGGCTATGTTCGCAACCTTTATGGTGTTACCGAGTATAAGCGAGGGAAGATACAAGAAGGGTAAAGGTATCAGCCTGAAGCCTAGGGATATTCTCGAAACCGCCGGGAATGCCAGCTCACCAAAAGTTTCAGATTCGTCATATATGGAGCCGTACGAATCAGGGGAAATATCAAGGGGATTTTTCGGTTCATTCATTAACATTCAGTACTATGTAATCCTGCTGCTCTTTGTTGTCTTTGACGTGGATATGGTTTTACTGTTCCCATGGGCATTTGATTTTTACAAGCTGGGTCTTTTGCCTTTTATTGAGACCATAATATTCCTGCTGATGCCATTATTTGTAGTTTATTATGCTTTCAAAGAGGGGCATATGAGGTGGATTAAATGAAGACTGGTGATGCTGGTTATATAACGACGACACTGGAAAAGGCACTCACCTGGGGTAGAAGCAATTCTCTGTGGCCACTTACTTTTGGGCTTGCTTGCTGTGCTATAGAAATGATGGCAGTTCAGGCCTCAAATCTCGACATTTCAAGATTCGGTAGTGAAATTTTCAGGAATTCTCCAAGACAGTCAGACCTGATGATTGTTGCAGGAACAGTAACTAAAAAAATGGCCCCAAGACTCAGGAGAATCTATGATGAGATGCCATATCCAAAGTATGTCATAGCCATGGGCGTGTGTGTGATCCAAGGTGGGCCATATGCCAGAGGATATTCTGTTGTTCTGGGTGTAGACAGGGTTGTGCCAGTAGATGTCTACGTTCCTGGCTGTCCTCCAACACCCGAGGCACTTACATATGGGATAATAACACTTCAGAAGAAGATAAGGGGGGAAACAGACAGGTGATTCTATGGTAGAGACTATTTCCGAATCTGTCGGGAAAGACGGCAGAAAAATAGTTCAGGTATCGAAGGAGAATTTCCTGTCTTTTATGATGGAAAAAAAGGAGCAGGGTTTCGATCATCTTTCTCTTGTGACGGCCGTGGACAGAAGGGACTCAACGGATCTTGTATACCACCTTCATTCGATCGAGAGAAATGAGTATCTGGTTGTTAAGGTCAACACAAAGGATAACATAATGCCCAGCGTTGCGAATATCTGGGCAAGTGCAAACTGGGATGAAAGGGAACAGTACGATTTAATGGGTATAAAATTCCAGGGCCATCCAAACCTTAAGAGAATTTTTCTGCCTGAGAACTGGGTTGGGCATCCTCTCAGGAAGGATTATGATCTGAGCAAAGTGCAATACATAAACATGGATGACGATGGCGAAGATTATGCTACGTTTGACGCAGGTGATGGCTGGTGAGCAACGAATGGGTCGAACTGAATATAGGGCC
Source organism: Thermoplasmata archaeon (assembly GCA_021797055.1). The sequence continues at coordinate 6,709 of JAKAAI010000005.1, forward strand.
ACAGCACCCGTCGACCCATGGCGTACTGAGGTTAAAGGTAAAGCTTGATGGCGAAATTGTACGTGAAGTGGAACCGATCATAGGATACCTTCACAGGAATGCCGAAAAACTTTGCGAAATGGGTTTTTATTGTGATAATCTGATATATTTTGATCGCCTTGACTACGTAGCCGCTATGAATATGGAAGTCGGTTATCTAGAGGCGGCTGAAAAGATACTAGGAATCCCACCACCGGAACGTGTCCTGTGGATAAGAGTCATTATGGCTGAATTGAGCAGGATAGCTTCCCATCTGGTATGGGCAGGTGCATTCGGGCTGGATCTCGGCATGCTTACACCATTCTTCTACTGCTTCGCTGAAAGAGAGAAGATATTGACGATATTCACTGAAGCATGTGGATCAAGACAGGAAACAAATTATATGAGTATTGGCGGGGTTTATCAGGATTTCAATGACAAGATAATAGAGGAGATAAAGGAATTCGTTAAGGGCTTCCCAAAGGAACTGGAGAAAATATACAATCTTTTTGTAAAAAATGATGTATTTCTATCCAGAACGAAAGGCATCGGCGTACTTAGCAAGGAAACAGCCATAAATTACGGTGTGACGGGTCCAATGCTCAGAGCGTCTGGTGTTGAGTATGATGTCAGAAAAGCTGAGCCCTACCTTGTCTACGATAAATTGAATTTTGAAATTCCAATTTCGAAGAAAGGTGATACGCTGGCCCGTTTCCTTGTGAGGTTCGAGGAGATGAGACAATCTGTTAGAATCATTGAACAGGCCCTGCCAAAGATACCTGCCGGTCCTTACTTTAATCCAAAATCAAAGAAATCAATGATGATCAGGCTCCGTGGAGATGGCGAGGTTTATGCTAGGACTGAGTCATCAAAGGGTGAGCTTGGGGTATACCTCGTGGGCGATGGCAGCGTGAAACCTTACCGTGTTAGGATACGCAGCCCCACATTCAAGAACCTTTCAGTTCTTCCTGTTCTGGCAAAAGACAACATGGTTGCGGATATGATTGCAATAAGTGGTTCAATAGACCTGGTTTTTGGGGAGATCGACAGATGAATCTCCTTTACAGGTTATTCCTTATCCTCAGATTTCTCGGGCATGATGCGGGTTATGCCCTATCTTACATCATAGAAAGTATTATCCTGATCCTGTTTGTAAGCATATCCCTCATTATTATGATATATTCCTTCAGGAAATACATGGCAAGGGTTCAGATGCGAATTGGACCAAACAGGGTCGGAAAGTTTGGATCGCTTCAGTTGATTGCTGACGCACTGAAGCTGGCTGGCAAAGAGGTAATTTTTCCAAAGGAGAGGGATGACCTCCCATATAAGGTAGCTCCATTTCTGGTGTTCTTCGGACTAGTTCTATCATTTGCATTCATTCCGTATGGAGATCTGGCCTGGTTTGGGGACCTTACAATCACATATTCAAATGTCAGTATAATTTTTATATTTGCTATAATTGCAATAATGCCAATAGGCGAGGTTCTTGCCGGAATAAGTTCAAGAAACAAATATGCATTGATGGGTTCACTCAGGGCTGTTGCAAAAGATATATCATTCGAGGTTCCGATGATGCTTTCTGTCATTGCCATAATTATGATGGCCTCCGCCCGCACCCCAACTGCATTGAATTTTCAGTCGGTAGTAGAGACTGAGATTCTACCATATGGAATACTTGAACCACTTGGGCTTATAGTATTCTTCATAGCTATGGTGGCAAGGGCGTCGTATTCTCCATTCGATATGGGGGAGAGCGACAGCGAGCTTGTTTCAGGTTACTCCACTGAATACACTGGCATGAGATTCGGTATTTTTTACATGGGTCTTTTTGGTTCAATTTTCCTCGGCTCAATAATTGTATCTTTACTATACTTGGGCGGTTTCAACGGCCCATATTCAGGCTATATAGGTTTCATATGGCTTATGATAAAGGCAACTATCATCGTCATTATATCGTTCACCATCTGGCTTACAATGCCGAGAATAAGGATTGACAAACTTGTCAACTCAGGCTGGAAGTATCTTCTTCCGGTTTCATTCATAAATCTTGTGCTTGCGGGTGTTTTGACACTGGGATTCGGGTGGTAAGATGGAAGTAAAGGAACCTAAAAGAAAATTTCCGCTCATTGGAATTATTTCGGGTATGATTAGCGTTGCATCTCATGGTTTAAGGAAACCTGTCACAGTCCAGTACCCGGAACAGAAGCCATATATTCCAGAAAGATTCAGATTCCGTATATCGCTCAAACTGGATGATTGCGTCGGATGCACCCTGTGTGAACAGGTATGCCCAAACGGGAGCATCAAGATGGAAAGCCTAAACAGGGAGAATCCGAGGAACAAGAGAAAAATCTATCCGGATGTCAACTTCGGTACATGCACAGTTTGCCGAAACTGTGAGGAAATATGTCCTACTACCGCAATTTATCTTACACACGAATTCGAAACCTCAAGAACCAAAAATAGCTTCCTGTATTCCCCTACGGAACTGACAATGAATGAGGAGGATGTTAAGAAATGATTTTCACTGCCATCTTTCTTATATTTGCCATCATACTGATCTTTACGTCTATCAAGGCTGTCCATGACAAAAACATCGTTCACTCCGCGACATGGCTGATGTTTTTCCTATTTTCAATGGCGGGGGTATTTGTTTTTCTTGGCGCATCCCTAATTGCGTCAATAGAGCTGCTTGTGTATGTTGGTGCTATTGTTACTGTGCTTGTCTTTACACTCATGCTTACTGGAGGCAAAGAGTTTGAATAAGAAAGCTTTTGCCGCTGTCGCAGTATTTTTCCTGGTAATTTTCGGCACGCTGCTAAGGAGCATAACTAATTTCTCAGAGGTTGTGCAGAATGTCACAGGTATAGCTGCGGATTTCTATTCAACCTATGTAGTTGCATTTGAGTTGCTTTCGTTGATACTTGTAGGCGGGATAATTGGAATGTTTTACATAACATCAAAGGAGGAAGATTGAATGATACTCGCGATACCTCAAACCCTGTCACTTCTTCTCTTCTGTGTTGGTCTTTACGGTGTGATGACATCTAAAATCGGAATAAAGATGTTGATCTCACTCGAAATTATGATAAATTCAGCTGTTCTGAATCTGATTTCAGTTGCTGGGGCTTCTTCTGATCCGCTTGTACTGGCATTATTTGTAATTGCGATTGCTGCAGTTGAATCTGTTGTAGGATTCAGCCTGCTGGTAGCAATTTACAGGAAATTCGGCAAGGTGGATATTCCACTATTGAGTGAGATAAAGGGTTAATATCATGTATTTCGCAGGTTGGTTTATATTTCTGGCACCACTGATCGCTTCCCCTATAGCATTAGTTACAGGCAGGAGCAGGAAGGTACTGGCAGGTGCAATTGCTTCAACATCAATAGCAATTTCACTTGCACTCTCAGCTTACGTTTATTTTACGATTGGAAATGCAACTGTATATCAGTCTTATTCATGGTTCGCAAACCTGAGATATGGTATCTATATTGATCATCTGGCCATTGTAATGGTCATTATGGTTTCTTTTGTCTCACTGATGATCCACCTGTTTGCAACCTATTACATGGGAAAAGACCCGAATAAGCATGTTTATTTTGCTGAGACAGCTCTATTCACAAGCGGAATGCTCGGCTTGATTCTTGCATCCAATCTTGTTATTCTTTTCCTGTTCTGGGAGCTGGTTGGTCTATGCTCCTATCTGCTTATAGGTTTCTGGTACTTCAAGCCAAATGCTGCATCTGCAGCCAAGAAGGCATTCATAGTTACAAGGGTAGGGGACATGTCTTTAATAATAGGTCTGGCAATCCTCTACGCTTCACTTTCCGGTGCTTTACCCGGGAGAGATCCTCTCAGTATACCCTACCTGATACAGAACGCATCAGCTGTAGCAACTTATCTTGGTTCAGGCAAACTTGCTCTCATTACTATCCTTATTTTTGGAGGAGCTGTTGGTAAGTCTGCTCAGTTCCCTCTTCATGTGTGGATTCCCGACGCTATGGAGGGTCCAACAACTGTCTCAGCGTTGATTCATGCAGCCACAATGGTAACTGCCGGTGTTTACCTTGTTGCAAGGGTATTTCCATTGTTTGAATTCTCTGCATATTATTCTCTCTATATAGTGGCAATAATTGGAGCATTTACAGCGATTTATTCCGGGACCCTTGCATGGGTGATGAATGATATCAAGAGGGTGCTAGCATATTCTACAATAAGTCAGATAGGATACATGACTGCAGCAATTGGTCTGGCAGGCATAATAGGTTTTTCAGGTGTTCCATTTGGAATTTACCAGCTTGTTGTACACGCATTCTTCAAGGCACTTCTTTTCCTGTCTGCAGGTGCCATTCTGATAGCCCTTCTCGACCTAAGAGATATAAGGAAAATGGGAGGATTGTGGAGAAGGATGCCATGGGCTGTAACCCTGATGTTCATCGGTGCAATAACCCTTGCCGGAATCCCACCAACTGCCGCGTTTTTCTCCAAGGGCGAGATAGTTGATGCATCATGGAATTATTATGTTCTTTCGGGTTATAAGATACAGGATATATTTCCTTGGATATTTCTTGCCTTCGGTGAATTCTTTACTGCTTTTTACACGTTCAGGATGTTTTCAATGGTTGCACTTGGGAAACCACGGTCTTATCTGGCAGAGCATGCAAAGGATCCACCATTGTGGGCCATTCTACCTTTGATACCGCTTGCAGTACTTGCCTTGGTCTTTGGAATATTCCAGGGCGATTTCTATTCTTATTTATATCCGGGCTACACGTCTTTCACTTCCCCCGCCCCACAGCAATTCCTGGTCTACGTTCTGATTGCAATAGGTGTTCTCCTCGGCATTTATGTTGGCACGGGCGACAGATGGAAATACCTTGACAGTAGCAAGAGCCGTGCATATCACGTGGTTAAGGAAAAATACTACATTGACAAACTGTTTACAAACCTGATTGCGGTTCGCGTAATTCTGCCACTTTCGGCATCTTTCTCTGGTTTTGAATCAAGATATAATACAGCAAACGAGAAGGCCGGAACAGGCATTTCAAAGTTCGGTTCCATTCTGAGAAAAATACAGTCCGGCGTTCTTGAAAACTACTTTATTCTCATGATAATAGTCGCTGCGATTGTCTTTCTGATCGTGGAAATAATTGGCGGTGCGATATGATAGTCCTTTACATATTTCTGTGGGTACTGCTCTCCTCGCTGATAGCTTTTCTATTGAAAAAGGGAAGTGGCTATTTTACTAAGATATCAACAACAGCTACAGCAATAGTGATCGGATTTTACAGCATTTTCAGATTTGCTTCTGGCTATACTGGCGGTTTTCTCTCAGTATCAAACATCGCGTTATCGAAATCTGCTGGAATATATTTCTCGATCGGTGTTTCAGGATTTTCTGACACGCTGCTGATACTAACAGGTATAATATTTGCTACTGCCTCATTCCTGACCGACGAAGAGAAATTCGGTAAGAACATGATGATGCTGATTCTCCTGACAGAATCAGGGATGATCGGGCTTCTAATTTCTAGAAATTTCATCTTTTTCTACATTTTCTGGGAACTTGTTCTCGTTCCAGTATATTTCATGATAGGGAGGTTTGGTGGCAACCGGAAGGAGCCAGTTTCGCTGAAATTCTTTGTGTACACGCATATAGGTTCTATCTTTATGCTGCTTTCCATATTTGCTCTCTATTCTTATTACGATCTCTATTACCATGCACTCACACTGCAAATGACACCCCTTCTTGCTGCAATGTCTTCAACCAAATTTGTATCTTTTCTTCCTTCAATATCAAGATTCTTTATACTATTCGGTTTCGTGATTTCGTTTCTTGTGAAACTTCCATCGTTTCCTGTTCACGCCTGGGTCGCGGATAGTTACGAGGTGGCACCATACCCGGCCACTATTATACTCGCAGGAGCACTTTCAGCGATGGGTGGATACGGTCTTTTCGGTATAATTTTCCCATTTGCAAATTTGATAGGATACACTGGTCTTGCCATAATAATCGCACTCGGTCTGATCAGTATATCATATTTTGCACTTACCGCCATGTTTCAGCAATCCCTAAAGAGAATGATGGCTTATGCTAGTGCTGCTTCCATGGGTTTTGTTACAATCGCATTCGGTGCATCGCTAATAGATGCAGGTTTCCAAAATGCCCTTGTTTCAGCTTCCGGTGGTATGTTCCAGGTCGCAACCCATGGTATCATCATGCTCTTATTATTCGCATCAATCTATTTCATTTATCAGAAGACCGGAAGTGAAAGGATACCGTCTCTTGGTGGAATTTACAGGGAGGCGCCGTTTCTCTCGACACTTATGCTGGGTGGCCTTCTTGCGTCACTTGGTCTACCAGGCCTAGCTGGTTTTGTTGGCGAATTCTCTATTCTCGTGGGATCATTCCAGGCAATTGGGTACTGGATATTTTTGCTAGTATTTGGCATGCTGATAACCGCATCGTATCACATATGGGCTGCACAGAAAGCTCTGTATGGACCATACAATGAGAGACTCGGCAAAATATCTGATATCGGTGGTCCAGCACTTGCAATTCTTCTAATCGTATTCATAATTATACTCATACTTGGGATATTCCCTGCACTATTCTATGGTCCAATTGAAGCTTATGCCGGAGGAATTCTATGATAACACTGTATTCACTTGTAACCTATTATCCATTATTCGTTTTAGGCGCCGCTGGATTTATTATTTTAGCACTTGGCATTCTGAGGGCTAAGTCTTTAGTCTACGCTTCTGTTACATTTGCGGCATTTGTTCTCTCTTTCTTTTTGATACTTTATCTGCCTCATAATGTCGATCTTGCAGACTATTTTGTGTTCAACGATTTTACAATATACTTCGCCCTGCTATTTATCGTCTCATCTGCATTCATAACCTATCCGGCACTCAGGAACATAGGAAACAGGAGTGAGATATTCTATGCAATGCTACTTTTTGTAACCGTCGGAATGGTTGTTGCCGCATTCAGCTATAACCTTATTACACTTTTCATAAGCTTTGAGGCTGTAAGCATAGGAACTTATGTATTAGCGGGTTATCATAAGACTAAACGTACTCTGGAATCAGCTACAAAATATTTCTTCACAGGAACTGTGGCTACAACTTTCATCATCCTCGGATTATCCTATTTCTTCCTTTCTACCGGGACATTTGACATTTTATCTCCCGAACACATATCTTCCTCCCCAGACATGCTGATAGCGCTTGGTCTCCTGATCATAGGTTTTGGATTCAAGCTTGCAATATTCCCGATGCATCAGTGGGCAATCGATACCTACGATGGAACAGAAAATTCAGTCTCAGCTTTTCTATCAACTGGCAGCAAGCTGGTTGCATTCATGATAATGTTAAAGGTTTTCATAGTCGGTTTCTCTGGAATGAGCGGCTATGTCTATGGTTTCTTCGCGATACTTGCTGTTGCGACGATGACCTATGCAAATATATCTGCACTATCACAGACCAATCTAAAGAAGCTCCTTGCATACTCAAGTGTTGCGCAGGCTGGTTATCTGATACTGGTATTTGCGGTCGCAGGTTACACATCTGGTGGATCTGCCAGCAACTATGCCGTTGCAGCAGGAATGCTGTATTCCCTCGTTTACATTTTCATGAAGGGAGGAGCGTTCCTCACAATGAATTCCATAAAGATAATTTCCCCCAAGATTGATGATCTCTCTGGAATGTCAAAGAAGTCTCCCGGTATTGCGCTTTCTTTTTCCGTACTGCTACTTGCCCTTGCAGGTATACCACTTACAGGTGGATTTTTTGCCAAATTTTACCTGTTCCTTTCCCTGGTGCAGGGTGGTTTATGGTGGCTTGCTGTTGTTGCTATACTGAACAGTGCAATTTCAGTTTTTTACTATTTCCGCTTGATGATAATCATGTACACAGGAAGCCCGGATGATAATAAATTCCAGACACCGGCCAGTGTGAAGATCCCCGTTTACTTTTCAGCCGTCATTGTAGTTGCGATTTTCTTCTATTTCAGTATCTTCCTATCACTTTTGCCCATGGCAGCCGGTCTGTTTGGTGGTTAAAATGAATGTGATCACAGATTTGGAAATTATAAGGAGCGCACTGATGTTCGGTGAAATCGATGATGCAGAATCAAGGATAGGCAGAAAAGTAAGGTCTTATTCTGCAGCTTACGCATTAACTAAGAAGAAAAAGTATGAGGCGGCCATTAACCTGCTGAAGAGAATGGATGAGATCCTCAGGGGCAAGGAGAAATGTGAATCAATCCTTGAATTTGCAGAACAGATAGGAAACGCAGGTTTCCATCAGGTTGGTCCGCGTGAAGCATCTGAATATCTGGAAAACCTTGTCTATTATCTTAAGATTATGATCGACCGATATAGCATAAAATTTCCCAAATTCGATTCCAAGAGGTGTTCTGATCTATGAGTTACAAGGAATGCTTCATTCACGCGGATAAGGATGAGGATGAGGCGGCAGAGTGCGTCCACTGCCTTAGAAAGCACGGTGAATGGGTATATTTTGACCAGAATTTATCCAGACTTGCCCTTGGTAGGGAACTTTATGATAGCTCTGATTCTGATCATATGGAAAGAATCTCAAGGCTTCTTAATATCCGTGACTTGAAAACATATGAAGAAGCTGACGAGAAATTTAATCTCACCATGTATTGATCAAGCATCTACGACGGTCTCTTTTTCCAGACTGGATTTTAATTCAGCTCTACGGGCAAAATAGATGCCTGCGAAATACAGAAATATCATGGGTATCGCCATAGCCATCATGGTGAATCCAGTTACACCAGGTGACAGTATCAGGCCGAAAAGCAATGCTCCAACTACAGCATATCTCCATTTTTCTTTCCAATATGATGCCGAAACAACTCCAAACCTGCTCAGCATCACCATGAAAACCGGAACCTCAAAAGAAAGACCGAAAATAAGTGTATATAAAAAAATAAAGGAGACAAGCTTGCTTATGCTTAGATCTGGCACCGCTCCAAGCCCAACATCGTATAGATAGAAAATTCTGAAAAGATCAGGCAGGAAAAAATATATGCCAACAAATGAACCCAGGATGAAAAGTATTGAGCCCGGTACGACAATGGATTTCAATGCCTGTAATTCATTTGCTTTCAATCCAGGAGAGACAAATTTTCCGACCTGGTCAATTGTTAACGGTAGCGTCATGGTAAATGCGAGAAACAGTGCACTGTAAAAATCCGCAACAACACCATCAGTAGGATTCAGTGTTATTGTAACATAACCCTTAGTCAGCACATGATGTTCGATAGCAGTGAAGAATTGAGCTCCAATATTATGGAAAAGATCCGGATACAGGAATGTAAAATTAAAACCTAGAAAGGTTACAGTTCTAAGTTCAAAAATCAGGAAGATTGCAAAAAAAATAAAAAAAACCTTAAGAACCTTCAACAACCTCTGTCTCAGTTCGTCAAGATGTGAGAGAAAGAGGTTAAGGTAACCTTCATATTCCATTAAGATGTCTTGAGTTTTTCAGCTATCTCGGTTTTAAGTGTCGCATCATCCTTGTTCGTTGTGTCAATACCAAGAGCTTTCGCGGCGTCTGCAACGTTTTTATTTGGAGAGGATGCAGCGGATGTGGAGGCTGCGGCCCTGAGCTCACGCTCAACATCCATCTTACCCCGCGTGAACTCACCTGTAGCCCTACCAATGTTTCTGGCAAATTCCGGTAATTTTTTCGTACCAAAAAGAACCAGAATCACAAGGACAATAATAGCCCACTCAATTGGTGAATCAAACATAATTAACTAATCAAACAGTAGTATTTAAGTTTTAAACAGAGCACTTAATTGATAGGATTGTTTGTTCACTCACGTGTTGTAAGTATTTTAAATTTATAGAAATTAAAATATTTCCAGATTACCTGGATTATCAGGATTTGGCAGATTTCAGTTTTGAGCGTCTTGAAACTAAGTAAGCTGTTATAGAGCCAATAACGACAATCGCTGCAACAATCGATCCAAGAATAATAAAGAAAGAGATATTGATCGATGGGTGCACCGTTAATTCGATGACAGATAATATCCCATTTGTTTGTGAGGACACAATAAGGACATTATAGCCCGGAACATATACGATGCCGGTTGGTTCAGAGGCAACCATTATTGTGCCCAGTATCGAATAATTCTGTCCATTCATTACCATTACGTTTCCGTAATCGTATTGAGAGCTTGTAGAATTAAATGTCAACAAGTAAAGGTATCCGTTGCCGGGATTAAAGTAAGATGAAGTGACTATCTGTGGCATATTTTCGAACTTTATTGCCGAATAATTTCTACCATTAAGGGATTCAAAAACACTTGTTATTGAATGAACCGAATAATTTACCCCAAAGACATCCAGAGTATTAGTTGATGTGTCATATGCCATGGCGGTAGGATAGAAATTAAGTTTTATGGAAGACATAGAATTATTTTTAGTGTTAAGAACGCCTAAACTGCACGATTGTAAATAATTCATAATTATTTCCCCGTTTACAGGACTATAGGTCATGCTTCGGACACAGCCCGTACTAGGAGTTGTTGAAGCACTCACAGAATCAGTGAGTTTCAATGTCGTTGCGTTGAATACGGTAATATTCCCATTGGACGGGGAGTATGTATACAACAGATTAGTTAATGGGTTGTACAGGAGATCATCTGTGTAGAATGATAACTTTGTTTGCTCAAGAATGAGATTATTGCTAGATGGAGATATTTCACCAATTATGTAACCTGCGTCAAAATATAGCATGCCGTTTTGTGAATCATACGTAAGAGAATTAACAGCAGAAACTATCTGGTCGACAGGCCTGACAGTTTCAGATGACATATTCAGTGAAGAAATTTCAACGCTGTCATGATGGGAGACAAAGTATACCAGATTATTAACTGGATCAGCAGTCATGATATATACCCCTCCGAAGTTTGGATTGCAACAGTAATTGCAGTCGGTATAAAATACGCCGCTCATGACACTATTTGTGTTGCTCAGTACTGTGGAACTTACATATCCAAGGGGATTCACAGAATTCGAAAACATTACATTCAGGCTAATGTTTGATCCATAATCTACATATAAACATCCATGTTCAGGCGAAGGCGAAAAACCAGAAGGACCAATTACAACGAAAGAAATCAAATATTGAGGAACCGGAAGAGTATAGCTGAAGACAAAATTTATGGAATTTGAAGTAGAATTATGAGATATATTGCCGATAGAAACAACCCATCTGTCACCTGACGGCAATCCACTTTCCTGAAAATGGACATTAAAGGCACTGTTTAAACCGTTTAAGTCTATTAATTTAATTATTGTAGCACCATTTATCCTTACATTGCCAGAGAACTGTATATAACCATTAACGTAATTAGCAGATAAACTATAGCTATATGTCCCATTTTGCACTATTAATGTTATGGTATTTACAGATGGAGTTACCTGAAAATCATAACGATCCAGAGCATAACCACTCTTATTAGTAACCGAAAGCGAATAAATGAATGCCGAGTTTGAAAATTCTAGGTTAAACATGAGATAATAATATCCAGGGATCAGCTTAAATGAAACATTCTGTGTAACAGGGCGATCAGTAATTGATACTTTTCCAGGGGTGGTTGCGTTCTTAAGGTCGTTTGCTGGATAGTTTGATGGTTGATCTACAAAAGCTAAAAAGCTATACGAATAATTACCTGGGACAAGGTAATATGTATAATTATTAAACACGGTCAGAGAAGAACCTATGTAAGCAGAGTTTGATGTATTGACCAGTTTCGATTCCCAGCAGAAATAAGATGGCGGTCCACTAACCTTAAATTCAAGGGGATAGAAGTCAAGATTAACAACAGCAGACCGGCTATTGATTTCAACTCTATAAGTATTCGAAAATGAAACCTGGTTGTTGCTGACAGTATAGGTATAATTTCCGTTTGGAATGAATAAGCTTATAATGTGAGATGACGACAGATCTAAAACTGGAAGTTGATTTATTTTTACACTATAATCATAACCTTCGGGTAAACCAGTTGCAATGAATGTCAGATTGTAAATTCCATTGAAAGAAACTGTCTTAACTGTATTTTCAAATACATCAAGTTTTGCAGAGCTAATATTTTGATAGGACGGGAACCTTAGATCCAAAGGGGAAAATATATCGCTTTGATAACTATATGATCCTGGCGGAAGATATGTCGATATTTTCGTAAGTGAGGAACTGACCTGGTAAAGGAAATTTATTCCCATGGAAAAATTGTATAACTCAATACCCCAGTATGAACCAGATGGCACGTCAGCAGAAGCGAACACTACATTTTCAAAGACAAACTTTGGAGCAACTGAACTGATTGAGGTATTCACATAACCCTGTGTGAAGTGCGAATAACCTGTGCAATAGAATTCAGATTCCTCCACGCTGGCAGTGTATGAATAGTTTCCGGGAGGCAAGTAAAACGAGAGAGACTTATTATATGTGAATAAAGATGCGCTTATTCCCTCTTTATTATCAATTAATGAGACTTCCCATGAAGCGTTTAAACCTCCAGGCAGACCTGAAGTTGAAAATATTACTCTGTCGAAAGTGAATGCTTTAGTTATCCCTGAACCGTTAACTAAAAAATATCCGTTTCCAACCGAATAACATTCACAGGTAGTCAGATTGCGGATACCAAGTGAATACGAGTAATTCCCATCTGGCAGGTAAAAATTCTTATCATTGCTAATTGTAGAGATTATAGACAGATATGTTGTATTTGTGATCCTGATATATAATTGAGAGCCAGGGCCAACATCAGTTTGCAGGGTGACCTTATAAAAATTAAAACTCTCGCTTACTGGATTCCCGGCTACTGATATGGATCCAGAATACAGGTAATCAGAAACTCCTGACACAAAAGCGTAATAATTATAGTAACCGTCGGGCAGTTGAATTGATAAGGAAGAGGTATTCCCGCTTACATAGTAGGAACCAACCTGAACGGCCCAGCTCATACCAGTTGGTAACCCGGTTTCCGTAAAAGTCACTTCGTAATCTGAACTGGAAACATACGGCGTAATTATATGTAAAGAATCAGCAGTATCGCTGGGTTGGTTGATATTGTCAACAATATAAAATCCGGAGAGCAAAAACATCAATACAACAAAAACCGGGACATATTTTCGTGCGCGTTTAAGATTTGGTTTCACAAAATCCACTGGAGACGCATAATTGTTAAATATATAAATTTTTACGAATAATTAATAATGATGACAGCTGGTATTCATTTACACTGATATAACAGACAACGATATCCTAACAACCTCAGTTCCTGAATCTAGGTATATATTGGATCATTCAGGCAGATCAAGTTCCACTTTAAAACCGATCTTCTGGATCTGATCCTTTAGGGACGAAATAACCATATTTTCCTTCGAATCTAGTGAAGCAAGTGAAATCGAAACAACTTTCTTCTGCAAATTGAAAACCACAAAACCAATTGTCTTATCGTCCGGTTTGATCTCATCAGTACGGGCATAATTTGAAATATATTCCTGAAGACTTTCAGTAGATGTCTCGGCATCTGTTAAAGATATTATATCTTTCAGAGAATCATTAAATTTAGATCTTTCAACACAAATAGTTGAAGGATGAAATTCCCCGAGGACAATATTGTACATTATGCACTCTGTCATTTAGAGTGCCTTTTATTGCTTAACTCTTTTCAGGTACCAGCGCTCTGCTCCTTCCTTGTCCCTCTGAAGACTGTCCTCAAGTGTAAGGGGTGCACCTGCAATTCCTGCTTCTCCAGGTTTCCAGTTCGCCGGGGTTGCGAGTTTTTTATCCCAGTTGAATTGAAGAGCCTTTATTACCCTGAGTATTTCATCCATATTTCTACCGGTTTCTGCGGGGTAATATATCATCCATCTGACAATCTGATTTGGATCTATTATGAATACGCCCCTGACAGTCACACCGGACTTTTCATCATATAAATTATACGCCTTTGCGACTTCTTTTTCTATATCGGCGATAACAGGGAACGGTACGTTCACGCCATAATGTTCATTTATATCCCTGAGCCACGCAATATGACTGTAGATGCTGTCAACGCTTAGTCCAATAAGCTCGACTCCTAACTTTTTAAAATCTTCATATCGTTCTGTAAAAGCTAGAAATTCTGTAGTACAAACAGGGGTAAAGTCTGCTGGATGTGAGAATAAAAGAACCCACTTTCCTTTTAGGGAGGAAAAAACAAGTGGTCCCTTAGTTGTGTTCACCGTAAAGTCTGGCGCTTTCATTCCAAGATATACTGGCATTTTAAATCACCTGTTTCAATATACGTATCAAATAGATAATTATTTTGAATTACGCAGGATTATGTATTGTTCGGAGTCTTATTGTAGCCGGTAATTTTATTTTCCATTGAAATAATCTGTCAAAATTCATTTGCATATAATTCAGTGAAATATGTAATAAGGAGATCTGCTCCAGCCCGGAAAGGTGCTACGAGAGACTCCTCTATTATTTCCTTCTGAACAAGACCCATGTCCACCGCATTCTTTATCATGGTATATTCAGCACTAACACTGTAAACAGCGAGTGGGAGGTTTGTTCTCTGCCGGACTCTTTCAACTATGTCCAGATAAAACATAGAAGGTTTTACCATCAATATATCTGCCCCTTCCTGTTCGTCTAATTCTATTTCTTTAAGCGATTGCCTGTAATTTCTATAATCCATCTGATATCCTCTTCTGTCGCCAAACTTAGGCGATGAAGAAGCTGCATCCCTGAATGGGCCGTATAGGGTTGAAGCAAACTTTGATGAGTATGACATTATTAGTGTTTCTCTGAAATTACCCGTATCCAGTGCAGATCTTATTGCTGAAACCTGGCCATCCATCATACCACTAGGTGCGACAATATCTGCGCCGGCCTCTGCATATGAGACTGCTATCTTGCCGTATACCTCCAGGGTTGAGTCGTTATCTACCTTGCCGTTTACCATTAACCCGCAATGACCGTGATCGGTATATTCGCAGAGGCACAGATCAGCAATACTTGTCAATCTGGAAGTTTCATCGCATATCTTCAGTGCTTTCTGTACCACGCCGTTAGGATCAAAAGACGACGAACCTGCAGGATCCTTTTCCTTTGGTATCCCGAAAAGCAATATCGTCCTGATTCCCAGATTTTCGAGCTTACCAAAATATTCTTCCAAACCTGATAGGGGATACCTGAAAATTCCAGGCATGCTTTCAATCTTTTGAGGTTCTTTAATATTCTCGTCGACAAAAACGGGCATTACAAGCTTCTTTTTGTCTACTTTGAACTGTGCTACCATATCTCTTATATATTCAGACTTTCGGAGTCTCCTCGGGCGTTCTACTGGATACACATGTTGGTAGCGCACGGCATGAATTAAATCTTATCCTGCTTTTAAGTTACAATGTATTCAATTATTGCTCATGGAGTACTATTGATGAGCTCAGATCTAACTGAAAAAATAAAGAAGATTCGGATTGATCAGAGCACAAAAAACCCACTTCTACCTGAACGCTTCAATGAACAGGATTACAAATGTTCCATTGATTTAAGTGGAAATAGGTTGATAGTCTCAACTTCTTCTAAAACGGATGACCTGGAACCCGCATCTAGTATATTGCTAAAAGTAACAGCGGATATTCTTTTAAATGTGTATTTAATGGATGAGGATAGATGTTCTTCAATCACACAAATCAAAGAAATAAAGCTGACAGCTTGCGACAAACTAGACAAGGATTGAAAGCTTTATTGAAGGCCAGCTATCTTCTCCAACTTCGACACTGCACAGGTACATTTCTGATGGATCTGAGTGAACAGTAACATAACCGAAGTTATCAGACATGTGAACAATATAACTACCAAAATGCAATATCTTGGAAAATTCCTCATCATCAGCAATTATAACTATCAGATTTCCAGTCCTCAGTGAATTTATCAGGTTCGCAAGGTCACCGTAAAATGATTCCCCATAAACAAAGGAAAGGAAATCAGTCGAGAGTATGTAAGTATGTGGTTTCTGAGAGGACGAAAGGTAAAAGTCTACAACCTCACGCGGAAAATCTTCAAGCAGGGATTTGCCTCCCATGTTTATGATATACGGGCTCTGCCTATCAGATTTCTCGGCAGTGATATAATGATTCATCCAGTTTGGATCCAGGCACTGCACAAGCGCTCTCGATGATTCATAACTGGAGGATGTGATATCTATAACTCCCCTACCGCTCGATATGTTTTCCTTAATCAGGTTATTTTTTAATAGATTAACATATCTGTCAACAGAAGTAGATTTTCCCTCTCTGTGTATAATAACTACAGACCCAACTGGGATCCTGTCATCAGTCTGTTCAAGAACCTTCGAAAAGGTCGGATTTCCAAAAGGTACTTCTAGCTGGCTGTTCGATATATCCTTTGGATCAGAGACTCTTGAAGATGGATATCTGATCGAATCCCTGTTGAAAGAGTGGAATCTCCCATCCTCAAGTGAATAAAGGTAAATTGGGCTTGAGCCAATTGAAACGCCTCTCATTTTTTCGAGCCTGATAGTCCTCACAAGAAAATTGTTAACTAATTCATAACTCATTGATACGACGCCATCCGAATAATAATCCAGATTGTTATCTATGGAGCTTTCCATTACTACAATGACATTTGCCCCTGTTCCTTCGACAAGATCTTTCTGTATGATGGAGAAAAGGAGACCCTGATCAAGATCATATTTTTCACAGAGGGCCTCAATTGAGTCGATCACAATTAAAGGGCTCTTTCCGATATTCTGGTCGACAAAGCTGTACAGAAATTCAATCTCCGGAAGGAGTTCCTCAACATTTAAAACAAGTCCAGGGCTTAAGGTTGGCCTGCTTCCCCTTGATATTTTTCCCTCCTCAATCATTCTCTCGAGTGCTTCCAGGCTGGACCTCGAGGAAGCTGAGATATTCTCAACCTCCTTATTCACGCTCCTCTTACCCGAAGCTAGTTTAGCAAGCCACGGAAATCTAATCAAAAGCGGATCCTCTGAAGCCCTGGTGGATATATAATGGACAGGTACTTCAGATCTTACAGAATCCAGAAGCTCCAACGCAAAAGACGTTTTGCCAGCACCGGGTTTGCCTTTAATGATAAGTGAATTACCATAATTCTGACGGAAAAAAGACCGGAACATACCTAATAGATAGTCGTTTAGCATCGGAGCAACCTGCTTGTTATTAACTTATTAGTGAAACAGAGATGATATAAAAACTTATTTGCAATTTTTGAAACTTTTCCAGTAATAAAGGGAAGTAATAAGAAAAAAATACAACAAATATTAGGCTGGCGTAATATTTTTATTTGAAATCTAGATAGGATCACTCATGATTAAATATTACCTTTAAATTAGGGTGGCAATGACGGCCATAACAGTGGGGTAACACCCGGTCTCATTCCGAACCCGACGGTAAAGCTCACTGTGCCCTTCATGCGTACTGTCTTCCGCGAGGAGACGGGAAGTGAGGGTCGCTGTCATTATTTTATATGATTTGTTCATTCCTGTGATTAGGAAGTTAAAATGCCTGAAGATGATGAGTTCAATGTGACGCCATGGTCTGTGACTGGAAAAGTTGATTACACCAAACTTATGGAGAGGTTTGGCACTCAACCCATAGAAATCTCAATTACAAGCAGAATCCGGGACCTGACAGGATCTGAACCACATTTTATGCTCAGAAGAGGAATATTCTTTACGCACAGGGATCTTGGATGGCTATTAGATCAATATTCGCTTGGAAATCCCTTCTATCTTTACACCGGGCGCGGACCCTCTGATCATACGCATATAGGTCACCTTGTTCCTTGGGTTTTTACTAGGTGGTTGCAGGAAAAATTTCATGTTAAATTGATTTTTCAGCTTACAGATGACGAAAAATTTCTTTTCAACGACGATCTGGATCTCGAGAAGACACACTCGCTTGCACTTGACAATGCCCTGGATATAATATCATTGGGGTTTTCTGAAAGGGACACTGAAATTTTAATAGATTCTGATAACGCATCCGTTCTCTATCCAAACGCATTAAAAATAGCCAAGAAAATAACGCTTTCAACGGTTAAAGCATCATTCGGGTTTGAAATGGATGCAAATATTGGCATGGCATTCTACACAAGCATTCAGGCGGTTCCAGCAATTTTGGAAAGCATCAGGCAGGGTCATAATATTCCATGCCTTATACCGTATGGTATCGATCAGGACCCTCATTTTCGCATAGCAAGAGATGTCCTGCCAAAGCTTGGATACCTGAAACCCGCGAGTATAATGAGCATCTTCATTCCACCTCTTTCTGGTGTGGAAGGGAAGATGAGCTCTTCAGATCCAAATTATGCAATATTTGTGACCGATTCTGAGAGTACGGTTAGAAAAAAAATAAACAAGTATGCCTTTTCAGGCGGTAAAACATCTGTGGAGGAACATAAAAAGTTTGGAGGAGATCCAGATATAGATGTGAGCTACCAGTGGCTCAGGATTATGTTTGAGCCTGACGACAGTAAACTCAATAAGATAAGAGAAGACTATATTTCTGGAAGCCTTTTAAGTGGCGAGCTAAAGGCTATTTTAATAGAGAAAGTCAATAAATTTCTCAAGAGACATCAGGAATTAAGAGAGAAAGCAAAGGATAAACTGCCCAGATATCTCACATCATCTCATAAATAAGTCTGCGTCCATTTTTGATTTAAGGGATTTCAGCGACGAAGGATCAAAAATGCCATATTCAGTAATGAATGCAGTGACGTATCTGCTCGGGGTTACATCAAACGCTGGGTTTTTAGATCTTGAACCAGAATTTGCCACTCTAATGCTACCAATATTCAAGACCTCATCTTCGTTCCGTTCCTCTATTGGTATACTATCGCCACTCCTGAGAGAAAAATCGAACGTGCTACCCGGAGCAGCTACATAGAAAGGAACATTATTTTCTTTAGCTAAAACGGCCTTTTCATAAGTCCCGATCTTGTTAGCGAAGTCACCATTGGCGGCTATCCTGTCTGCACCTACAATCGCAAGGTCAACCTGACCATGGCTCATGTAATAGCCGGCTGCATTATCAGCAATTATATAGTGCTCAATTCCCTCCTGTTCCAGTTCCCATGCAGTCAGCCTTGCCCCCTGCAAGCGTGGTCTTGTCTCATCAACAAGAACTGTAATCTTCTTTCCTGCTGAATTTGCTATTCTCATAGGGGCTAGAGCAGTACCCCAATCTACAACTGCGAGAGCACCTGCATTACAATGTGTCAGTATCCTACTATTATCCTTTATGATAGTATTACCAATCTCGCCGATCTTTTTGCACCTTCCTGTTATTTCCTTCGAATAACGAAGTGCAGCTCCAAGATCGAAATTGTTGGTCCTCATGTACGATATAGCCTTGAACAGGTCGAAGGCCGTTGGTCTGGTTTTTGATATTTTATCGACAGCCTTATCCATATCCTCACCGGAAAGTTTCGCCATTGCCAAACCATATGCAGCCGTTACTCCTATAGCCGGAGCGCCTCTAACGATCATATCTTTAATTGCAAATGCAATATCATCGCTGCTTTTTGCAGTATAAATCTCGACTTCTTCAGGAATTTTTCTCTGATCGATCAGCCTAACAACATTATCCTCATACCAAACCGCAAAAAGATTTCGTGTTTGATCGCCCATTTTTACTTTCATCGATAGTCTCTCCAGTATCAATTAATCTTATTAAAAGAGGTGGAATCAAAAACATATATGGTATGCTTTACTCATGTATTTTTACAGCGTGTTATTGAGAAAATTTAATTGCATGTTTTGTGAAATTTGCGTTTAAGTATAAGATCAATCCAATCTTTTGAACTTAGATGAAGCAACACAAAATGCTCTATAAACCATGATTTTTCCCAAGTGAAATCTTATGAAAATCAGAAATATTAATTACGAATTAAATTGGATTAAACAATATTTATATCCTGATAATCAATCCAGAGCGCTATCATTTAGGGCCCGTAGCTCAGCCAGGTAGAGCATCTGGCTTTTAACCAGGTGGTCGGGGGTTCGAACCCCCCCGGGCCCGCGGTGGAAGTGGTAATATGGCAAAGTTCAATGTATTGCACCATGACATGGTGCCCGAGCATCATCTAGTTGAGAAGAACCAGGAAGAAAAAGTTTTATCCGAATTGGCAATATCGAAAGATCTGCTGCCTAAAATTGTAAAAAGTGATCCTGCTGTAAGAGCACTGGAAGAAATTCATGGCCCGATCGAGGCCGGTAGGATTATAGAAATTATCAGGAAGAGCCCTACGGCTGGTATTTCCAAGTATTACAGGGTAGTAGTTGGAGAGGTATATAGATGAAGGAAATCGTTGATGCATTTTTTAAGACGGAAAGTATTGTAAATCACCAGATTGAATCTTATAATTATTTTGTAGCAACAAAGGAAAATACAAATAATATTATGCAGCAGATTGTTGACGAAACAAAAGTATCGGATGATGAGGAACCTGGAGTAATGGTTCTTGATAAAACTAAGAGCGGCGGAAGGGAAATTAAGATATATTTTTCGAGGAGAAAAGAAACTGGCAGGGCCCCAGCAGAAGCAAGCATCTGGGTTGACAGACCCGAGATCAAGGAGGCTTCAGGTGCTTCCAATCAGATAACACCAAACGAGGCAAGATTAAGAGATCTGCACTATCTTGCGCCTGTTAATCTTAAATTGAGGATATTTGAAGACGGCGTTGAAAAAGAAGCTGAAACCATAAAAATAGGTGACATTCCAGTCATGGTACGATCAAAGGTCTGTACGCTGCATGAGAATAATCTGGATAGTTATATCGAAAAAAATAACGGCCCTGTAGATGGTACCAGGAGGGAAAAGCTTCAGTATGTTGGTGAAGATCCGGACGATGCCGGTGGTTATTTCATCATTGGCGGGGGAGAGAGGGCTATTGTCTCACTTGAGGATCTTGCACCCAACAAAATCCTGGTGGAGTATGAGGAAAAATACGATTCAGTTCTTGAGGTAGCCAAGGTATTTTCTCAAAAAGGTGGATTCCGGGCTCTCACCGCGATGGAAAAGCAATCCGATGGTTCCATTAATGTTACAATACCGTCGGTAGCAGGAACAATTCCGTTAGTAATTTTGATGAAGGCCCTTGGTCTAGAAAAAGACGTCAGGATCCATGATTCCATTGCTTCCGTTAAGGGAATGGAACCAATCATATATTCAAACATCGAGGATGCCCACGATCCTAAAACGTTCCCGCCTTCAGGCGTAAATACAACCGAGGATGCAATTTCATATTTGGAAAAGAGGTTTGCAGCAGGGCAGGCTAAAGAATTCAGGGAAAAGAAAGTTTCTCAAATGCTGGATAAGTCGTTACTCCCGCATCTTGGTGATCTTCCACAGGACAGATTGAAAAAGGCAGTATATCTTGGCAGAATGGCAAGATCTCTTCTTGAACTTCATCTTGGAATTAGAAAACCAGATGATAAAGATCATCTGGCCAATAAGAGGATAAAGCTTACAGGCGACCTGCTTGATGAATTATTCAGGTCAGCTTTCCAGAGTGTAATGAAGGATCTGAAGTATCAGCTTGAAAGAACGTACAACAAGAAGAAAGGGATCCGACTCAGACCTGCAATTAGACAGGATCTTCTCACTCAAAAAATACTCCATGCTATGTCCACAGGCAACTGGAATAGTGGTAGAACAGGTATATCTCAGCTTTTAGATAGGGTCTCAAACGTCAGTACTTTAAGCCATCTCAGGAGGGTTATATCTCCGCTGACAAGATCTCAACCACATTTTGAAGCAAGGGACCTTCATCCTACACAATGGGGCAGAATCTGTCCAAACGAAACACCCGAGGGTCAGAATTGCGGCTTAGTAAAAAATGCTGCTTTACTCATAAATGTTACTGAGGGGGTAGATCCTGCACCGGTTATGCAGCTTCTCTCGGCAAACCATTTATTAGAAGAAGCTGAAATTGGTAATAAATTCGGCAGAGTTTATCTGAATGGCGATTTTGTGGGTTATCATGAAAACCCAACTGCCCTCACCAATCTGATCAGAAAGGAGAGGAGATCAGGGAGGCTATCAGACGAGGTCAACGTCAAATACGATACTGATACAAATGAGGTCATAATCAACTGTGACAGGGGTAGACTCAGAAGGCCTCTAATTACCGTAAAGGATGGAGACGTAACCATCAAGAAAGATATCCTAAGAAAACTGGAAAATGGTGACTATTCCATACAGGATCTCGTGAAGAATGGCTACATCGAATGGGTTGACGCTGAAGAGGAGGATAACCTGTTTATAGCGATTTATGCTTACGAGATACCAGAAAAGTGCCCAAAATGCTCCACATATCTACACAGAAGCATTGTGGACTGGGTCAATCCCGGAGATTCTGATAAGGATAAAGTACAGATAGAATGCCGTGAATGCGGTGCTAAGTTCAGTTCAAAGAAGTTATTGACAAAGGAACACACTCATCTCGAAATAGATCCCTCTCTGATATTGGGCGTTGTTGCTTCAGTTATTCCATATCCTGAACATAATTCATCTCCACGGATAACGATGGCCGCAGCCATGACGAAGCAGAGTATTGGTCTCTATGCTACTAATTTCAGGATAAGGAGTGACACAAGGGGCCACCTTTTGCACTATCCACAGATACCGCTGGTAAAGACGAGGGTTATGGATTACATTAAATATGATAAAAAACCAGCGGGCCAGAATTTTGTTGTTGCAATTCTTTCCTATCAGGGTTATAATATACAGGATGCAATTGTATTCAACAAGGCAGCAATAGAGAGAGGTCTTGGCAGGAGTTCATTTTTCAGAACCTATAGTGCAGAGGAGAGGAGATACCCTGGAGGTCAGGAAGACAAATTTGAAATTCCTACACATGATGTTCTCGGCGCAAGGGCAGAGGAATACTACAAGAATCTGGATGAAGAAGGGATAATATTTCCCGAATCTTATGTTCAGGGATCTGATGTCCTTGTAGGCAAAACTTCACCGCCCAGGTTTCTTGACGAAGGCGGGGACAAATTAGGCCCACAGAGAAGGCGTGAATCCTCAATAACAATGAGACCAAATGAACAGGGTTATATTGATAATGTTATCCTCACCGTTTCCGAAAGCAACAGCAAAGTTGTAAAGATAAAAGTTAGGAGCGAGAGAATACCCGAGCTTGGTGACAAATTTGCATCCAGACATGGTCAGAAAGGTGTAATAGGGGCTGTTGTACCGCAGGAAGATCTGCCATTCACTGAGGAAGGCATTATTCCTGATATCATCATCAATCCACACGCAATCCCTTCCAGAATGACCGTGGGACACATACTGGAGATGATAGGCGGCAAGGTCGCATCTAGAA
The DNA here is from genome assembly GCA_021797055.1 of Thermoplasmata archaeon. The sequence continues at coordinate 30,149 of JAKAAI010000005.1, forward strand.
AAGGTGCCGTTGTTGATGGAACAATTTTTTCGGGTGAACCGGAGAAGAGTCTCAGGGACTCACTGGAAAAGTACGGTTTCCGCAGATCGTCTACAGAGGTAATGTATGATGGTATCCTCGGTGCTAAATTCAAGGCAGATATTTTTACAGGCGTCATCTACTACCAGAAGCTGCATCACATGGTTGCCGGTAAATTCCACGCCAGATCAAGAGGACCTGTTCAGATTCTCACAAGGCAGCCCACAGAGGGAAGGTCCAGGCAGGGCGGTCTCAGGTTCGGTGAAATGGAGCGCGACACACTAATAGCACATGGGGCAGCAATGGTGATCAAGGATCGTCTGCTTGACCAGAGTGATGGTACAATACTTTACATATGCGGTAACCCGACCTGCGGGCATCTTGCAATCTTTGACAGAAGACGTGGAACGCTTAAATGTCCTGTATGTGGCAATACGGGCAATATACATGCCGTCGAGACAAGTTACGCATTTAAATTGATGAGAGATGAGCTTTCTTCTATGGGTGTAATGATGCGTCTTGTGCTGGGTGATTTAAAATGAATGAGGGAATTTCAAAAAGGATTTATTCGATAAATTTTGCGTTGCTTTCTCCTGAAGAGATTCGAAAAATGTCGCAGATTAAGATAATAACTGCAGACACATATGACGACGACGGTTATCCGATCGAGAGAGGATTGATGGATCTTCATCTTGGCGTTATTGAACCGGGTCTGAAATGCGCCACATGTGGTGGAAGGGTGGATGAATGCCCTGGCCATTTCGGTCATATAGAGCTGGCAATGCCTGTGGTTCATGTAGGTTTCATCAAGGAGATTAAGACATTCCTGGATGCAACATGTGGTGTTTGCGGAAAGGTTAAACTTGTTCCTGAGAGACTTGCAGAATTCAAGAAGAAAATGACTGAAATCGAGGCAATTTCCAATGATCCTGATTCCGTGACTCTTGCATCCAAAAAATTCATAGATGAGGCTTCTTCCATGGCAATTTGTCCACACTGTAACGCGCACCAGAAGAAGGTGTATCTCGACAAACCTACAACATTTAGGGAAGAAGCGATCAAGATTACACCGAAGGAGATCAGGGAAAGACTGGAAAGGATTCCAGATGACGAACTTTTCCTGTTTGGTATGAATCATAAGGTTGCTAGACCAGAGTGGATGGTTCTTACTGTTCTTCCAGTGCCGCCTATTAACGTCCGACCATCTATAGTTCTGGAGACAGGAGAGAGGAGCGAAGATGATCTCACGCACAAACTTGTTGATATTATAAGGATCAGTCAGAGGCTTCGTGAGAGCAGGGATAACGGTTCACCGCAGCTTATTATTGAGGACTTATGGGATCTTCTGCAGTTTCATGTCACTACATATTTTGATAACCAGACAGCAGGGATTCCGCCTGCCAGGCACAGATCAGGCAGGGCACTTAAAACCCTCGTTCAGAGACTCAAAGGAAAAGAGGGGAGATTCAGATCTAACCTGTCTGGTAAGAGGGTTAATTTCAGCGCCAGAACAGTCATCTCGCCGGAACCGTTCCTATCCGTGAATGAGGTTGGTGTACCTGAGAAGGCAGCGCGCGAACTGACAGTTCCCGTTATGATTAATATATTTAACATAGATAATATTAAAGAACTGGTAAAACGTGGCCCTGAGCCCAGAACAGAACTTGGTCTATATCTTCCTGGGGTCAACTATATTATCAGGCCAGATGGAAGACGAATGAAGGTTACCCCACAGAATGCAGAGGAAAGCGCAAAAAGAATCGAGGTTGGTTGGACAGTTGAGCGCCAGCTTATGGAAGGCGACATAGTTCTTTTCAACAGGCAACCCTCACTTCACAGAATGTCGATGATGGGTCATACGGTTAGGATACTATCAGGCCAGACGTTCCGTTTCAATCTGGCAGTATGCACTCCTTACAACGCAGATTTCGACGGTGACGAAATGAATCTTCATATCCTCCAGAAGGAGGAGGCAAGGGCCGAGGCAAGGATAATCATGAAGGTACAGGAACAGATAATGTCACCCAGATTTGGCGGTCCGATTATAGGGGGCATACATGATCATATAACTTCTCTTTTCTTGCTGACACATCTTAATCCAAAATACACTGAGGAGGAGACAATGCATATGCTCAGTTACGTACCGGATCCAAAGTATCCTGAACCTGAAGTTATTGATGGAAAGAAGTACTATCTGGGTCGCGATATATTCTCCTCAATTCTTCCGGAAGATCTTAATCTCAAATTCAGAAGCAAGCTATGCTCTGGAGCAAAGGATAAATGCGAATATGAGGACAGACCTGAGGACAAGGACGTCCTAATTATAAATGGTAAGATGCTGACTGGCACGATAGACGAGGCTGCAATTGGGCCATTCTCTGGAAGTATTGTTGACAGGATTTTCAGAAAGTTTGGGCCGGAGGAAGGAGCAAGGTTCGTTGACAGAATGACAAGACTCGCTGTAGGTTTTATTAGTAGCAGGGGTTTCTCGACCGGTATCAGTGATTACGACATACCTGAAAACGCTGTCTCGCAGATCGAAGAAATATCAACCGAGGTTGTACAGAAGATCAACAAGGTAATTGATAGCTATAACAAAGGCCTGCTTGAACCAATGCCCGGTCGATCCCTTGAAGAAACTCTTGAAATGGAGATCCTAGGATTGACAGGTCAGGTCAGAGATGAATCTGGTAAGATTGCAAGTTCATATCTCGGTTTAAACAACCCCTCTGTTATAATGGCAAGATCTGGTGCGAGAGCCAAGATGCTTAACATATCAGAGGTCGCTGGAATGGTCGGGCAGCAGTCTGTAAGGGGTGGAAGGATCAACAGAGGATATAGCGGCAGAACTTTACCGCATTTCCAGAGAGGAGATATAGGAGCAGACGCCAGGGGATTCGTTAAATCATCTTACAAGAAAGGTCTTGAGCCGCTTGAGTACTTCCTGCACAGCATAGGTGGTCGGGAAGGTCTCGTGGATATTGCGGTAAGAACTTCAAGATCCGGTTACATGCAGAGAAGACTGATCAACGCATTCGAGGATCTAAAGGTTGATGAAAAGATGAGAGTCGAGGACACTGTTGGTGCGATTATACAGTTTAAATATGGTGAGGATGGCGTGGACCCCACAAAGAGCGACCATGGCAAAACACTTGATTTGGAATCAATAATCATGGATGAAGAAAACGAGGTGAAACAGTGAAAGTTATAATCTGGAAGGATACAAAGAAGAATGTCGAGATCCTTTTCACAAAGGTTCCATGCCAGTATGCTGTCGATTTTGACCTTCCAGATGAGGTACCAAAGGAAGGTTATATCGCCACAGATCTGAAATCTGTGAAATTCAAGGTGACAATTAGTTCAGCGGAACCATTGAAAAAACAGAAAAATGTAGTGAACAAGAAAAAGGAGGGTCTGAAGGCCGTTCTGAAGATCAATTCTATTTCAGAGATATCACCTGTGCCATTTTCTGAGTTTTCACTTGAGGGTCAGTCACTGAAAACATTTTCGATAGTTGAGAGACTTTCCATGAAGATCACTGAAAAGGATTCGATAATGAGCCTGATTAACGATGAGGAATCTATCCTGCTCAAAAAGGCTGAAGAACTTGGCGTTGTATTACCTTATTCTGTTGTCAAAAACCTGACTGAAAAGATTAAGGGAATGAAGCCAAAGGAGATAGAGAAGACGATCAAGAGGATTGCGCTGGAACTTGAAAAAAAGCAGATAGATCCATACGAGGCTGTTGGCATAATTGCTGCCCAGAGTATAGGTGAGCCTGGAACTCAGATGACGATGAGGACCTTCCACTTTGCGGGCGTTAGGGAAATGAATGTTACCCTAGGTCTCCCGCGACTTATCGAAATTGTGGATGCCAGGAGAACTCCCAGCACTCCATCAATGACCGTTTATCTTAAACCTAATTTTCAGAGAGACAGGGAAGTTGTCGAAAGGGTCATAAAGAAGATTGAAAATACAGCTGTGATCGATGTATGTGACGTCGAGACAGATACGGTGGATATGACTATAACCATTGTCACACACAAGAACAGGTTGGCAGAGAGACAGATTACGGAAGATGACATACTGAACGCGCTTTCAAGGTTTAAAGGCAAAACACTTAACGTGGAAGAAGGGAAAAAGTCGAATGGTATTGTGATAAAACCTGTGATGGAATCATTCAAGAAATTATACCAGCTTCAAGAACAGATCAAAACGCTTACAATAAAGGGGATATCTGGAATCAAGAGAGCCATGGCCCGTCTGGAGGGTTCAGACTGGGTAATCTATACACAGGGATCAAATCTTGCAGGCGTCCTTGACATAGATGAAGTCGATGCAAACAGAACTTATACGAATGATATCAGTGAAATTTATAGCGTCCTCGGGGTTGAAGCTGCAAGGAACGCAGTCTTTCAGGAAGCTCTGAGAACATTACAGGAACAGGGTCTGGAAGTCGATCAGCGTCACCTTATGCTTGTTGCTGACATGATGACATTTACCGGCCAGGTAAGGGCTGTGGGAAGGCAGGGTATCTCTGGAAAGAAGAGCAGTGTTCTTGCAAGAGCAGCTTTTGAAATTACTACCAAGCACCTCCTGCATGCCGGTATATCTGGAGAGGTAGATCCTCTCACCGGAGTTGCAGAAAACATCATTGTTGGGCAGCCGATAACACTGGGAACTGGGTCAGTCAATCTGGTTTATAGAAAAGGAAAATGAAATAATCGATGAAAGACATCGTCGTTGACAACAAGATAATGGGTTATATTGCAATATTCGAGAAGATAACTCACACACACCTGGAGGATTGCCTTGAAAACGAGGACATGATAATCTTCCTTGTTGGCGAGAAGAAGATGGCCGAAATGTTCAAACGAACCCCCAACTTTGTTGCAGATCTAAGGCAGAAGACGAACAAACACATCCTTGTGGCCGAGACATCCAAAGATCTGATTAACTTTGTAAGAAACATATTTTTCAGGCTCGGTATAAAAGAGATACAGGTTAACTGGAAGGAAGGTTCGATAGATGTCCTTGTAACAGTGGAACCGATGGAAGTTGGCAAGGCAATAGGAAAGGAAGGCAGGAACATTAAATTGTTCAGGGACACAGTTCAAAGATTCTTCAACATCAGAAATCTTGCGATTAAGCAATAGACCCATAAAACCAATTTATTTCTTCCTGATGAAATCAAGTCTTTTTATACCCTGTGGTAATACTCTTGATCTGATATAATGAGCTTTAACGATTCCGAACCAGGTGATGAGAACGATTCCAATATTAGGGTCATATTACCTAATAGAAAGAAAGGGGAGATGTTCGGTCTCGTCGAGAAGTTATCTGGTGCCTCAAGATTAAATGTCATGTGTGAAGATGGTTTTACGAGAAATTCCCGAATACCTGGGAAGATGAAGAAAAGAATGTGGATTCGGGAAGGGGACCTGGTAATAGTCAAACCATGGGAATTTCAGAAGGACAGGGCAGATGTGGTATACCGGTACACCCAAACACAGGCCGGTTATCTTAGCAGAAACAGGATACTGCCTGAAGTTATCAACATGTTCAAATGATACCTGAAAGTAGATCGGCACTGGAACAGCTAATATTCTCGAAGGAATTTCTGAGAACCCGGGACCCCGGGAGAAAAACACAGGATATCGTTTTTGATCTCCGTACCCTGACAGCTGTCTTTGAGTCCATGAAAAAGTTCAACATTGACTATCTGGACTATCCAATAATGTCCGGAAAGGAAAGTATTGTCTTCAAGGCTTATTCTGAATCCAGACCGATTGTAGTAAAGATATTCAAAATGTCCACACTTAGATTTTCAAACCTCTACCTTTATGTGCATGGAGACAGAAGATTCGAGCACGAAAAAAAGGACCGATCAAGGATCGTATTTTTATGGGCAAGAAAAGAATTTGTTAATCTGCGAGAAGCTAGGCGATCCGGTGTTACTGTACCAAAACCTATCGGTTTTAACAAGAACATTGTTTTGATGCAGTATCTTGGAACAAAAGCTTCATCAGCGCCTGAACTAAGAAAATCTGAAATAGATTTTGAGTTCGCATTTTCCTCGGTTCAGGAGAACATGCAGATCCTCTACCAGAAGGCCAAGCTCGTGCATGCAGACTTAAGTGAATATAATATGCTTGTATACCGGAAAAATATATATTTTATAGATTTTGGTCAGGCAGTTGATTCAAAGCATCCGTCAGCTGATCTCTTTCTTGAAAGAGATGTCAGAAACGTGATCAATTTCTTCAGAAAAAAAGGTGTTAAATGTGATGCCGCAGATCTACTCGCTTCTGTCAGGGGTGACGCTTCGTGATTATCGGTACAAGAAAAATACCTAAAGACAGGGTAGCTGCATTAATAGGAAAGAACGGGGAAACGAGGAGGCTTATTGAAAAAACAGGTGAAACCAAACTAATAGTTAATTCTCGTGATGGTGAGGTTTCAGTCCAGCAGTATGGTGACCCTTTGAAAGCAACAATCACTCTTTCCGTTGTTACTGCAATAGGACGCGGCTTCAGCCCAGAGAAGGCAATGCTTCTTTTCAATGAGGATTTCACGATATATATTATATCACTTAGAGAATTTGCTAAGCCCGGCAGTCACAGGATATCTGAAATAAAGGGGAGACTTATAGGTAGAAACGGAAGAACGAGGGAAATTATCGAGGAGATGACAACGACCCACATTTCAGTCTACGGTGATACAGTCTCAATAATTGGCGATTATATCTCTATTGAATACAGTAAAGAAGCTGTAGTAAGGCTTATCGCGGGAAGCAAACAGAGAACTGTTTACCAGTATCTCGAAAAGCAGGTCAAGAATATTAAATTGAAAAAACTGGAAGAGACGTTCAAGTAGACAAATGTACTTTATTTCGTCAGTATTTCTTGTTGCTCGTACGGAATTCTATTAGAATTTGATCAACAACAAAAGGTATCCATCCTCCTCGTAAGGGAATAACGGGAGAATGTGAGCTGTATCCGATCAAGCAGTATAAGAATGTGAAAGATTAAAAGCCTCTGAGCCTGGAGAGATAGTTCGGCGTGGATATTATGTGAGTTAAAAGGAAAATTATATTTGTCTGAAAAGATAGGGCCTGAGCTGAATTATTATATCTCTGTGGGATTCCGTCAGAAAGCGGGGTAGGGTAGTTAGGAAATCCCGACGGGCTCATAACCCGTAGATCAATGGTTCAAATCCATTCCCCGCTATTGCAATTTTTTTCTGAAATTTCCTTTATGATCGCTTCAAAATCTGATTCTGATTTCACCGCTTCAGTCTTAATTCTATATTTTATCAGGGTATTCGACGTCGTCTTGCCAATTGAGAACACCTTTTTATTATTCAAGACATCCAATTTCTGTTTCTCTGACAGGAATTCTATCACTACCTGTGCTTCCAGTGATGAGGTGAAAAGTATACCCATGCAGTGCTTCCTTTCAATGTGATTCAATATACCATCAGAAGGGATTGCTTTCAGCGAATAGAGCGGGAAATCCTTAAAGACATATCCATTTTTGGCAAGAAATCTGTCAATATAGTAATCATGCTGTTCACTCCTGCATAGGGCAATACGATCCTCTCTATTCACATGTTTTTCTATATAATCGGCAAGACCATGTGAATTTTTCTCTTCAGGTATTTCTGCATTAATGCCAGCATCCATCAGGGGCATCGCAGTTTTATCACCTATGCATATAAATCTAAAATTTCCGCTTATTCCAAGATTCATTAAAATTGCACTCCCAGTAGAGCTAGTCAATATTATTACACTGGGATTAAACTGATTCAATTCTTTCTTTATTTCCATTATTTTACCGGAAATGTGCACCTCAGTGACAGGAATGTTGACAACATCAAAACAGCTTCCAGATATATTTCTATATTTCTGCTTCGGTCTGGTTGTAATTATAAAGGAACGTTCTATCTCCATTTGTATCCATAACTCTCCGGAATTGATTTTCTGATATCATCAATAAATCTTTCAAGATCCTTCAAGTCTTTAACTACCGTCGATCTTTCAATGTATTCATGACCATTGAGGGAATAGACTCTTATGAACGCATTCTTTTCTTTATCACCAGAAATATAGACGGAAACAGGATCATTACAGGAGAGATGCATTTTTTCTAAAACCATCCTTTCCATGGACATAATTGTATGTGTATTGATGTCAGTTGTCTTCTTCAGAATTTTCGTCGTTTCGCTATTCTTTTTGGCTGTGGTCGCAATTATACCCTGATTTGCCGCAGGTGGAAATGCCGAAAGATCAAGATCAAAATATTTTCCTTTATACTGCATTCGTTCAATAGCTGCTTTAGCCACTATTACACCCGCATAATCCCCTTTCAGTACCCTGGATATCCTTGTATCAATGTTACCTCTTATGCTTGAAACCTTAAGATCTGTTCTGATATTTTTTAATTCATATTCGCGCCTGACACTTGATGTTCCGATTACCTGTCCAGGTTCAATTTCACTCAGTGGATGTTCTGAAACTAGAACATCGGAAGCATCCCATCTTTTCAGGACAGACGATATCTCAATGCTTTCCGGGAGAAATGTAGGTATATCTTTAGCGCTATGGACGGCGGCATCTATTTCTCCAGATAATATTCTATCATTTAGTTCCGACACGAAAACTCCAACTGACTTCATTCTGCTTATCGGCGTTGTCCTGTCAATGTCACCCGCTGTTTCAATTGTTACTATTGTGCAATTTATACCGAAAGATGCCAGATGATCCTTCAACATATTTGCCTGAATTAAAGCAAGTTTGCTTCCTCTGCTTCCAATTCTAAGATTTATCATTTTTCACGAACATCTCCAGAACCTCTACGAATTTTTCAAGTTGTTCTTCCTTATGTACAAAGCTTACAAAATTTGTTTCAAATGTGCTTGGTGGAATATATAATTCATGGTTGAGAGCAAAATTAAAAAATCTGATAAATTTCCTAGAATCGACCTTTAGAACATCGGAATATTTTTCAACTTTTTCGGAGCCGAAGAAGATCTGGAACATAGAGCCATATGCATTAATGGTACCGGAATCATGCATCGAAAGAACATCTGATATATTCTTTGCCAGCTTATCCAGCTTTTTATTCAAGGATTGATAATCGCATTTCTTTAATTCCATCAACGTATTAAAGCCGCCCATCATCGAAAGCCGGTTACCTGAAAATGTACCTGCAAGGTATGTCTTACCTTCAGGTGCTACAAGGTTCATAATATCATCCCTTCCACCAACTGCACCTATTGGGAGACCACCCCCAATAATTTTACCGAGTGTGGTGATATCAGGCCTGACACCAGCGATAGAACTATAACAGCCGAATTTGAATCTGAATCCAGTTATCACCTCATCAAATATCAGCAGAATATCGTTCTCGATCAACAGTTCCGCCAACTCTTTTAAAAATGCTTCTCCCGGCAGAATAACACCAGTGTTTCCCAGGACAGGTTCTATAATCACAGCTGCAATACCTTCTTTTTTATGTTCAGAGATGATTCGCCTGAAACTTTCTATATTGTTGTATTCTGCGATCATGACAGTTTTACCGACCTCTTCAGGTACACCAGGGGAAGAGGGTATGCCGTGCGTTAAGGCGCCACTACCTGCTTTTATAAGTGCGTAATCGTGAGAACCATGAAAACCACCTTCTACCTTTATTACAATATTATTCCCTGTATATGATCTGGACAGTCTTATCGCATGCATTGTTGCCTCGGTTCCGCTAGAGGTGAATCTTATCTTTTCAATAGCGGGAACATTCTCTATTATCATCTTACCGAGACTATTTTCAACCTTTGTGGGGGCACCAAAATTTATGCCGGTTTTGGATGCTTCAATTAATGCATCCTGCATAGAGGGATGGCTGTGTCCAAGGATGAGAGGTCCATAGGCAAGGCAGTAATCAACATACCTTCTTCCGTCAACATCCCATATTTCAGATCCGCTTCCGCGTTCAATAAATCTTGGATATGGCTCATAATATCTGACCGGCGAGTTAACGCCTCCCGGAAAAATAGATCTGGCATCATTGTATAGATCGGAAGATTTTGGCATAGGTATGAAATTACCGTGATACATTTAAGGTTTAAATGAGGTCTTATTAAAATTGAAAGCATGCCTGGGTTGAAATGACCAGGTGGTAACAGAAATGCGTGCTGTTGTAATACAAAGGGATGGTGCCGATAAGGTTCTTAAAATATTATTTTCACAAAAAATGATCGACAAAACACACAAAATTATATCTGATCCATCACACATATATGTGCCGCTTGTGGCAGACCAAACTCTTCCAGGTCTCGAAATAGTTGATATGGATTTACCGGAAAGAAGAATCATTGAAAGCCCGATTAAGCCAATAATTCCCGAAATCATGAAACTTGGAATTCCAATAGGACAAATTCCACGAAGGTGGGTTAAACTTGGCGACTCTGCTATAATAAATTACACTGGGATCCATGGAACTGAAGTTGGGTCTCTTTTCTCCAGTGCTCTGAGGGTGAGTACTGTATATACGTTAACCGGCAGGATAGAAGGCAAGATGAGGAAACCCTCCCTCAAGATACTCTATGGTCTAGGTGGGGATATTACACATCTGGAAAACGGAGTTTTTTTTACATTCGATCCTGCGAGAATCATGTTTTCTCCAGGGAATGTAAATGTCAGGACATCGATGAAAGGCATAGATGCTTCAGGGAAGACAGTATTCGATATGTTTGCGGGAATAGGTTACTTCTCAATACCTATAGCCAAATACGGTCATCCAGACATTATTTTTGCGTCTGAAATAAACCCAGTATCCTTCCACTATCTCAGAGAGAACATACAGAATAACAAGGTGCAGGATAAATTTAAGATCTATAATAAGGACTGCAGAGACGTTACATTAGATAGGAAGGCTGACATCATCATAATGGGTCATTTTGATTCACCCGATTATGTTGAACATGCTCTCTTGAATGTTAAAAACCATGGCAGGATAATAATGCACCATCTTGTTAAAAGAGAAAATCTCAAAAGTTATACAGAGAGCATATTGAAAATATTCAGTAAGTTCGGCGTAAATGGAAAGTTGCTTTCCAGCGAGAGAGTAAAGTCATATTCTCCAAATATATGGCATTATCAGACTACCATATGCATTTCTTGAGAACCTTTAATTTCTTAACGGAGCCTGAAACTCTTTATATTCATTTCAGTGATTATAGGACATGGATTCTACTGTGCAGAGAATCTACGATTATTCAAAAAAAATATCCTCGATCAATAAAACCGAAATCAAAGACGAACTTAAAAAAAGAATTGTAGATTCATTCTTTGTTTCTTACGCAGCCAGGAATTCAGGTCCAGTTTCGATGTTATTGAATGCTCTATATCCTTCGGAAGGCAAATATAATTCCACAATTTACTTTACAAATAAGAAAAGCGAGATATCTATTTCCACTATGTTAAACGGTTCTATGACAAGATATCTCGATTATAATGATACCTATCTTTCAAAGGAGGCTCTACACCCCTCTGATAATATTCCGCCTCTTGTTGCAGCTGCAGAGGCGCTTGAAGCAAATGGAAGTAAACTCCTGGACTCGCTGGCATTATCATATTCAGTAGTATGTGGGCTATCAGATGCAGTCTCGATCAGGGATCGGGGATGGGATCATGTTACTTACATATCATTATCAAGTTCTGCTGGACTGGCCTATCTTGCTGATCTTGACGAAACTTCATTTGAAAATTGTATAAGCCTCGCAATTAATAATAATATCAGCCTGAGACAGACCAGGGCCGGTGAATTAAGCATGTGGAAGGGACTCACTGCTTCCAACGCTGCAAGGAATTCAGTTTTTGCACTGGAACTGGCAATGACTGGTGTGACCGGTCCGTCAAATATATTTGACGGCGAATTTGGCTTCTTCAAACAGGTTTCTGGTGTATTTGATCTCTCACTGGACATTGAAAGAATCAAGAGGACAATGATAAAAAACTATCCGGTCGAATACCATGCTATGAGTGCTGTAGAATCATGTTCAAGAATCAGAGGTAAGTTAGTCGGGAGTGTTAAAAAAATCCATGTGGACACATTTGCTGTGGCTGACAGAATTATAATCAAAGATCCAGAAAAGAAGCGCCCGAAAACAAAAGAAACAGCGGATCACAGTATGCCTTATCTCATCGCATACACACTGCTTTATGGAGATCCAACCATGGATTCCTACAGTCAGAATTATCTGAATGATCCGTCAATAATTTCTCTCATAGATAAAATGGTTTTTGCTGTCACAAAAGACATAGATGAGAAATACCCAGAACATCTACCGTTCAGGATAAAAATAGAAACAGACAGAGGACCAGTGGAAGACTTTCTCCTAGATCCAAAGGGCTACTTTAGCAAGCCATTCTCCTGGGATGATCTGCGTAATAAAGGTCTCAAATTAATGCCGGAAGATGATTGTAATAACATAATCAATGCAGTGAGAAGTATCGATAACAGGCAGATTCCTGAAATTATGGAGATTCTTTCTGATGTCAATAATTAGGGATAACCGCAACTTGGGTCCAGATGAACTGAAGAGGCAGCTTAAAAATGGTTTTATAACAGCTGCGGGGGTTTATAATGGAATTACAGGAATTCAGGCAGAAAGGGCTGGTTTTAAGACACTTTACCTCTCAGGATCTGGCGTTGCAGGTGTTATGGGCCTTCCAGATCTTTCATTTACAACACTTTCTGAACTGGCTGATGAGACGAGAAAGATAACAGCAGTTACGAAGAGTCCACTCATTGTTGACGCGGATACGGGATTCGGAGAGCCTCTGAACGTTTCAAGGACAGTCCGTGTTCTGGAGTCTGCAGGTGCGTCTGCTATTCACATCGAGGATCAGCAGTTGCCTAAGAAATGTGGTCATCTATCTGGAAAGAAGCTAGTTGATGATGTTGAGATGATTCATAAATTAAAGGCTGCTGTGAAATCAAGGGTTAACAAATCATTCATTATCATCGCAAGAACCGATGCGAGATCGGTAAATGGATTAGATGACGCTATTAGAAGAGCGAATCTCTATGCTGAAAACGGTGCCGACATGATATTTACGGAAGCCCTGGAAAGCAGAGATGAGTTTTTGAAATTCCGTCGTGAAATTAAAACGCCGCTGCTTGCAAATATGACGGAATTTGGACGCAGCCCCCTCCTTTCCGTGAAGGATCTGAAGGAAATCGGTTACAATGCCGTTATCTTTCCACTCACTGCATTCCGGAGTGCCCTCAGGAGTACTAAAATTGCCTACGAAAAGCTTCATTCAGATGGCACTCAGAAAGATATGTTGAATAATATGATGAGCCGTGAAGAATATTACGATCTTATTGGCTATTATGATTATGAGAGAGAGGACAAAGAAATATTCGGTGGATAAATATGAGCGAAATAGAAGTACCTAAAGGACTAACCGGTGTTGTAGTAGATTCGACCTCAATAGCGACAACAGATCCAGAAGGAAATCTTGTATACAGAGGATACAGGGCGGTAGACCTTGCGAGACGCAAATCTTTTGCTGAGATAGCATACCTCGTCGTCTATGGTGAATTACCTGACAGGCAATCATTATCTGACTTTGAAGAAAATTTGTCTTCAAAATCAAAACCCATTCCCGAACTAAGGAGGATAATTGAAATATTAAAGCAAAAGAACATAATGGTTTCTTTGAGGACACTTACGTCTGCCCTTCAGGTGCATTCTGATAACGTTCTTGATATTCTTCTGACGATAGCTGCGCAGATCCCTGTGATGGCCTCGGATAGTTACAGAAATGCAAGCGGTCTTGATTATTTGAACCAGAATCATGACAAATTGTCTAAGAGAATGTATTATCTCTTCACAGGTAAAGACGATGATATAAAATCTAAAATGCTTGAAAAGATAATGATCATGTACATGGAGCATGAGTTCAATGCTTCTACTTTTGCATTGAGGGTTGCTGCTTCAACTGCAACTGATCCGGCATCCGCAATAAATGCGGCCATTTCAACACTGAAAGGGCCACTTCACGGTGGTGCCAACGCAGAAATACTGTCCTATCTTCTTAAATTCAAAGATGAAGAAGATGGCATTTCATTTGTTAAGAAAAAACTCGAAAAGAAGGAGTTAATAATGGGATTCGGACACAGGGTTTACAAAACAAAGGATCCGAGAGCACAATTCATCAAGGAAGAGCTCAGAAAAATTATTGGAAATACCGATAGATTCAGGATAGCCAGTGCAATAGAAGATTATCTTTGGGAAACTAAAAAGCTCCCAGCCAATCTCGATTATTATGGTGCATTTTACCTGCATGAAATTGGCATAGTTGAGCCTTTGTACACGCCCCTCTTCGCATCTTCAAGGGTATTTGGATGGATTGCACACTATCTTGAACAAACTGCGAACAACAAGCTGATAAGACCGCTTGCAAAATACGTTGGGCCAACAGGCAGAAAATTTTGATATTTGAACAATCCACTTAATATAAATAAATTCGAATACTGTAGGATAAAACTGAGTAGAAGAACTTCCTGAGGATTTAGCAGTGGATGCATGTTGACGTTACACTTCAAAAAGGACTGACCTTTTCTGTATAAATTAGATAAAAATTGTTCATTCAAGTATAGAAATACGAACCACAAAATACGGTTTCTTAATGGTGATTTCGGAGAGCGTTGACAGAAAACGACTTCAAAGCTGAATCATCCACTTTTCCATCAACAGATCGTATCAAAATATTTTTAAACTCTATTTGCTACCACGCTTTAAATATGCAATCTGATTACACACAGGTTTACTTGGACTACTGCATTACATTGTCTACCAGACCAGCAACTAAACTTGCCCAGTACTCAGAGAAGTTTTCAGTCTCAGGCCATGTGGGCGCATTTGTGGAAAATGGATCTATCAACCTAATTTACTATTTTCCACTGAGGGTTTCTGAAACGAGGGAGGGGAGCATATTCCTGCAGGAGTTCAACGCAGACAAAAAGGGTGATATGTGGACGATAGAGAGAACTGTGGATGAGGGCACCCAAAAATTTGCCGATGCATGTTTAAAGATTATAAGAATGGAATCGTCCGTTCTTGACATTATATTTCTGCAGAATGGTACTTTCTATGTCAACATAATCTTCAATCACTCTATTCTACAGCAAGTTTCAGATGTTATATTGAATGAAATTTCCCAACTAAACGCAAAGATGGAGTATTTTGGGCAAAGAAAAGGTGCAAGTTCCACAATTGAATTGTTGAAAAATCTTATGCCGCTCAGTTATGTCATGTTAAGCGTCAAACCGCCCGCTGAAATATCTCAGGAGATTAATAAACTACTTGGAAACAAATGGTTTAAAAGACTTAAGATGCCTCTATCGATCACTGACCTGTCCGGTTTTGTGGTGAAAGGCGATAGCCTGTCAGATCAAGAAGTGAGTGACCAAGTTCCGAATGAGCATGCATTTGAAACGGCATTTGCGACGAAAATTATAAAGGAAATACTAAATGGGTGCATCAATGAAAGAATAGTTGCAACAGGTATAACTGAAATGATGAACAATGGTATTGTATCAATGGAATTTTATCTTCCAGAATTCATGTTGAACCCGTTCATAAGCATAGTTTCAAAGGTTTCCAAATCAAATCCCAGCTGGAACCTGTCACTTTCGTCAGTTAATTTTGGAACAAAACCATCCTATCCCCTGTGATTTCTGAATTTGAGTCATTTGCTGAGAAGATAATAGTGTTTCAATTAATCAGTGAAGAGCAATTAAACACTCTGTTTTCCAAGAATCCGTAGATCAATCTTTTCAGATTTTCTGTTATAAGCGGAAAAATCAGTTAATCTATATGGATAACCAGTTATGATGTGTATCTGTCCAGTATTGGAGAACATGCTTATATCTGCGTCTGAAGGACGTGTATTTCCGGAAGGATGTGAGTGAACTGACCCAACAATCTGAAAATCTATAGGTCTATTATAAAGCATGAAACTGGTATGCGTTTTTCCCTGTATGGTTCCTGGAAGCATGGCTATCTCGTAAATAACGCCATGTTCAGCTCTCAGGAAGGCACCAAATTCGTTGGGAAGCGATGATTTTGAAGCTTCCATAATCATCATTAGTGTTCTTGCCCTAATTGACCACGTTTTTAACAAGTTTCTCGTGCACCCTGTCAAAGAAAGACCTTTTGAGCAGGACGAAATTTGCATAGTTTTCTGAGCATTTGATCACAATTTCGTCGCTGTTCTTGACTCGGTACTGCTCCTGACCATCAAGTATGAGAAGGCAATCATCATATTTATCCATTA
>JAKAAI010000047.1 GCA_021797055.1 Thermoplasmata archaeon
CTAATACATGGAAGGATAAGAATATTTAGCGAGGATGTAAGACATATTAAGGGAATGACGGGTGTTGCAAGTAATCTGGTTGACACCTATCGTATAATGGATTCAACTGCTCGCATGATCATTGAAACATACTGCTCCATGCTTGATATGAAATCTGAAAGAATCCTGGCTCACATTGAAAAGTACGAGATGTCTGGAATACTGGCAAAGAGATTCGGGGAAATGAGTACCGGTCAGCAAAAGGTAATTTGCAACATAATGGCTCTTGAATTCGGGAACAAAATGGCACTTCTTGATGAGCCCATGGAGACACTTGACGTAAAACGAAGATTAATTCTAATTGAGGATCTGAAGAACTTTAAGGGCAGCCTCATACTGAACACCCACGATTTCAGTGCTCTTAAAATGCTCCCGGGATTTGGTCTTTTCATATTGATCGAAGGGATGCTGTATGGAAAATTTGATTCAAAGGACATCAACAGATTATATCTTACAAAGGGTGAGGTAACCCCATCTCTTAGCGTCATACATACAAGCTATGGTACTTTCTCCATAACAATTGACAGTGGCGACACCCCTCTATCCGTTTCCACAGATCTGACAAATTCGCTTCAGGAGGTGATGAGATGATAGCCAGATACTATTTCTACTCGCTTCTCAGAAACAGGTTTATATGGTTCTGGGGAGGATTTTTCAGTTTAATGTGGGCTGCACTTGGGGCGTTTATTTTTGAGAACGGCTATCTGACAAAATACAGTGCGTTTCCAATTACGGCTTCATGGTATGCAATCATCACACTCATATCATTTTCTTCTGTTTCGGTGACACTTTCCATTGCGCTTGCGTGGTCAACGAATTCCTTGGTCTTTTCGTTCAAGTTTTCTAAGCTAACGAGAGGGAGATATCTCATGGATCTTCTTTCTGCCTGGGTCCTTCTTTCAATTTTCCTCATCATTGCAGGCGTTCTGTTCACACCTCTGATGTTCTCAATCGCCAGCAGGATCAACGTCTTTCCTGATTTATTGTCCATTATCAAAACGTTTGCACTGGCAATACTTATCGGCATATTCTTTATGCTGTTATCAGTATTTCTTGTTTTGATAGTAATCTCACATTTCAACATAAAAACAATTCAGTTTCTTTCCTTCATTCCAATGCTCCTGGTCTTCGTACTGAGCTACCTGTTCATATATGGGTCAGTTCCAAAATTACTTGTTTACATTTCACCATGGGATTCTGCACCTGCCCTTCTCCAGGCTGCCTATACAAATCACCTGCCTGTGAACAGTTTTGTTTCAACCCATCCCCTTGTGGTAAGCTGGTCCCTGACAATTACTGGTCTGATCATATGGGAGCTTATTATATTCGCATTGGATGTTTATCTGCTCAGGAGGATCAAACCGCAGGATCCGGAGGTGATGAGACAGATATGATTTCAGAGACTCATAAATATATAAGGGAAGGGAGGTCGCTTATAGAAAAGGCCCTTGATTATGAGGATTTTCTACTCAGGCGATCCCTTGGTCTTTACTATATGGCATGGGGATCCGCCTTTGTACTGTTTGTGATTGCTGGATTCATCTACAGTGCCTATTCTTCATTCTCGTGGTCACTGCCGGTCATTTATGTTGGTGTATCATTAATCGCAATGTTTTTTACGGGTTATGTTTTTAGCAGGGCTGCAAAAGCTTCTACATTACTTAAGAGTGTTTATAGGAGGAGCTACCATATTTTGGACTTTTCCCTTTTTGCAATAATTCTTGCTATGGTATCTATTTCCATAATTTACGACATATACAATTATTTTGTCGTTTTCTATATAATACTCTCTGTCTATGTTCCGTGGGTTATATTCCACATAATAAAGAGGAGCCTTTCAAAAGTGCATTTTGAATCCTGGATCGCCATATTATCATTTGCTGCAGCCTGCATGGCATCAGTAGCTGGCATAGAAAAAGGCCTCTATTTGGTCCTTACACTGGCGTGGATTATTGAAGCGGGAGTATGGTTTATATGCGGGATTATCAGCATATTTAGCGCATATTACCAGAGCGTGGTGATTGAGGATGACGGATGAATCGCGTTCATTTGAGGAAATTTCAGCAATTTTTAATGATCGGGTTCTCAAATCCTCATCAAGACTCCTGATTCTCATATGCCTTTCCATGAACAAAAAGCTCGGTTTCACTGACCTTTCAAGACTTACCGGCCTTTCAAAAGGCAGCTTGGGAAACCACCTCTTAAAGCTGAGCGCCTCTGGCTATATCACCATGACAGAGCACTCTTTCTTCTCATCAAAGAGAGTAAATGTCAGGATAACACCTAAAGGAAATGATACCGTTCAACGATACGTCATGGCAATCGGAAAACTGAAACTTGCAGAAAGGAACGATTCCACCATGAATAATGCCAGCGATTTACAAGATTGAAGAAGCCAGAGAGAGGTGACTAACAATCCAATTTCTGATAAAAAATAAACCTATTTTCACGGTATTCCATCAGGTTTCAGGTGTGACATTAATACTGAGCGAAAATCTTAATTTTTTAGTGTTCAAGAAAGAAATAAATTGATCATTAATTTTAATTGGAAATATATCTCAATAAAGGCCTAAGAAATAACCATAGTGGCTGAAGTGTACCGTTGCTTAAATATGATGAATGATGATTGGAACGAATTTTAAGTTCTATGATAAATCTTTAGGGAACATGCTTGGTATCATCTGAGCCCCCATATTATCCAGCTTGGTGGAAACTTAAGCCCTGCCGTTCTAACGTATAAAACTAACTCACCTTCATGTAATATCTCATGTTCAGTCATCCATGATAGAACCTGCACTGGGGATGATTTTATATTCGCATTTCCTAAGTACGTGACGACCGCACTGCAATCTATGTATTTTTCATGTGTCTTTTCTATTGACAGTTTTTCAATGATTTCCTCAAGCTTATTGTCTTCAGAAACCAGCTCATGGATCAGCCTTGCCTTGTCCATTTCCAGTGAATGATCAATATTCCTCCTGAAGAACGTCAGATAACCGTTATACATAGATTCAACGTAGCATTTCTCAATATCAAGAATGTGCCTGAACTGCTTTCCAAATGATCCTGCACTGTTCAGTGGCTTTACTGCCAACTGATCCTGGTCCAGGTATCTGAGAAGATCCATTATCAATTTTCTGTGGGATCTGAACTGAGACAGCAGATTTTCTGCATCAGAGCCTTGCATGGAATATTACCTTCCTTCAAAATGCATTAATTGTTATTAAAACGCCCACAGTTGTTTCACATTATTCTCTTTTAGTGGAGCCACCGTTCACAACGTCATGGAAGAGGGGAAAATGTCCGAGTAAATGTAATTTATACCATAAGGAAAGACCGTATGACAGTATCTCATATGGAAATAAAATTTATTATCCATTGCAGTCATTAGTTATACAATGAGAAACGGGTATATCCTGGTTACGGGATCGTCAAGGGGTATAGGATCCGCAGTTGCAACTGAGCTATCAAGATCCGGATATGATCTGATGCTTCATTATAATCGAAGTGCCGATGGATCTTTGAAAACTGCTGAAGAATGCAGAAAAAACGGTTCTAATGTTATTCTTATCAGTGCTGATCTGTCGTCATCACAAGGGATTAAGGATCTGTGTGATCAGGTCAGAAAAGCCGGTGTTAAATTAAAAGGCATAGTCAATAATGCTGGTGCAGGGGTTGGTGATAACCTGCTCAAGGTCACTGAAAAAGACTGGGATACCGTTCTTGGCATAAATGTTAAGGCACCATTGTTAATTGTAAAAAATCTTCTCGATCTGCTCGAGGAGAATTCATCCATAGTCAACATGAGCTCTGCCGCTTCAGTCAGGCCATTGCCATCATCCATATCTTACAGTGCCAGCAAGGCTGCCCTTTCCA
This sequence comes from Thermoplasmata archaeon, assembly GCA_021797055.1. The sequence goes on from JAKAAI010000047.1 coordinate 3,916, forward strand.
ACCTTACAAAAGCACTTGCCCTGACCCTTGGTCCATCCATTAGGGTGAATGCCGTTGCACCTGGGTTCATTGATACGGATATGACGAACTACATCAAGAATAACAGTAAAATCTTCGACAAAATGATGGACAGAACACCGCTGAAGCGTTTCGGCAAGCCGGAAGAAATTGCAAGAGTGGTGCGTTTTCTCCTGTCTGAAGATAGTTCCTTTATGACGGGAGAGGTTATCGTGGTTGATGGAGGAATAACCATCTGAACCTCCAGGTGAATGACGGTTTGAAGATTCAAGGTACCTTCATTCATCGGATTTCTTTACAAGAACGGTTCCGTCTGAATTTATACCCACAGCTATATTTGATGCTATGATCCCGTTTTTAATTGATACGGATTCTGTATCTCTGATATGTTCAGCCAGTGAAAGATAGCTTTCCCTGAGTTTTATGCCCGACTGGTCTGCGATGGAGAACACTTTCCTTACACAGTCGAGAATGTTGGAACCTTTCTGTATTTCAACAATTATTCCCCCATTCACAGAATTATACAGTGCAATTGTATTCCTGCACTTCTCCAGGCACTTCAGAATCTTACCATGAAGCTGGGAGACATTCTGTATGGAAACAGACAGCATTGATGCTATCTCTGCCATGCTCCTTCCCTCCTTTTCAAGCTTCAGTATCTGAAACTGCCTCTCAGTCAGGAATGTGGAGCTGTATCTCTTCTTACCGGACACGACAACTGATCCTGTGAATAGATTAAATATTTTTGATTTACATATACAGTTTTAAAGTAATTTTGATTACGGAATCCAAATGAAGAATTCATGGAAAATCGTGACAGTCGTTGTTGTTTTATTGGTTCTGTTTTCAATCACCATATTTTTCGACGCGTTGAATTCCAAAAAGGGCGGCATTGAACTCTACACTGCAGATGCATATGTTCCGGAAGCTGAGTCCCTTCTCTCACTTTTCCACAATGACACCGGCTGCAAATACGATCCGGTGACGTCAGGAGGTTCATTCAGTGATGCCAGAACAATTTCACAGGGTAAGCCTGCAAGCCTCTTCATGTCTGTGTCACTATCGGCTTATTCCAGCGAATATATGGGAAGATATGCTCCTGGCTGGGCCCTTGCATTTGCATCTGACCACATGGTAATTGCATATGGAGATTCGGTCAATGATAACAGTACTGCAAAGTCCATTGTTTCAGATCTTAAGAACGCGATGAGCGAAAACAACAGCAGACTTTTCTACGAGGCGTTTTGCAACCTTACATCGGGATATGTCAAGGTCGGCATATCTGACCCACTGACCGACCCGGCTGGTGGTTATGCCTGGCTTGTCCTTAAGATGGCCGGATATCTCTACGCATCCAATTCGTCGCTATTCGTAAACAGGATGGCTGAAAACCATGGAAATGTTACAAGATCAAATGCGGCAGAGCTTGTTTCTCCACTGGAGTTTGGTGATATAGATTTTCTCTTCATATACAGATCCACGGCAATATCGCTGAAACTTAACTACCTCAATCTCCCGGGCAATCTGAATCTGGGAAACGTATCATATGCCGGCTTTTACGGAAAATTCAACTATACTTACAGCTCCGAAACGGTAAGAGGCACACCCATATTTCTTTACATGTCCATAGTCAATAATGGAACATTTCACTCGGAGTCAGTAAAATTCATCTCCTTCCTTCTCAACAATACGGCCATTCTGAGGAACTTCGGCCTTGCTGTCCTTCACACAGACATACTGTATGGAAATGGGAGTGGCATTTCACCATTATTGTGGGGCATTAACCATGGTCTGATCATTGATGGAAGTGGAGGTTAGCATGCCGGGAAAGAATAAAAACAGAAAGGATTCCATTCTTGTCATATCCGCAATAGGTGTCATCCTTCTTATGATTCCAATCGCTTTCCTGCTATGGTATGGACTTTATGTTTTCAGGGATTACTCCAGCGTTGTTAACCCGTTACTGAAGGCAATAGCCCTGACCCTCTACGCTTCCGCACTGGCTTCTGTCATAGTTTTTCTCATATTCACTCCTCTGTCATACGAGCTGGCAAGGAGGAAACACCGCCTGTTGGATGCTGTATCCGATATACCGGCATCCATTCCGCATCCCATTGTTGGCATAGCCATACTCATCATGGCAAGCCCCATAACTCCGTTGGGGAGGTTTCTTTCATCAATCGGCCTCAACTTCTTTGACTCAGTCCTGGGAATGACAGCAGCACTGGCTTTTGTTTCAGCCCCCATATATATAAGATCTGCTGAATCCATTTTCACTTCCTCACCGATGGATCCAGAAATATACGGCACATCTCTTGGTCTCAGCAGATTTCGGATGATCTATTCCATACTGATACCCCAGCACTCCAGGGAATTTCTTTCATCATTCCTGACAGCCATGAGCAGGGGGATGAGTGAATTCGGCTCCATTGCAATAATTGCTGAATACATAAGTGGTGGTATATTCAGTGGAACGTATCCTGCATCTGTGCTCATATATCAGTACTATGGCTACCTGGGGCCGCAGGTCGCCGTAACAGCTGCCGCACTCATGATACTTGTTTCCCTGACACTTCTGGCGGCAATTAAAATTGTGGTTATGAGAGGAAAAACCGACAGGAGGACGTTCTGATCATGATTGATGCAGTTTTCACTTACAAAGATGAAAATTTTAAACTGGATTTTTCCATGAATGATGGTGGATTGATCCTCCTAACGGGGGAGAATGGAAGTGGAAAGACAACCTCCCTGCTCTGCCTTTCTGGATTTATACCAATAAGTGAAGGAAGAATATTGATCAACGGTATCGCTATTCATGATCTTTATCCTTCCCGGAGAGGAATCGTCTACATAAATCACGCTTCATACTTCGAAAACATGTCAGGAAGGAAACACGTTGAGACGGCCCAACATTCTGAACGCAGTTTGACTGACAGAATAATTGACGATTTCGGCATCCTGGAGAATACCCGGGTGAGGGATATGAGCCAGGGGAATAAGGTCAGGGTATCGCTGGCAACTGCCGTAAATTCCCGTCCTAGGGTTATTCTGCTAGACGAGGTCATTTCCGCAATTTCCGATGTGGATAATCTTATGGAAATCACGCTTAATTATTCCAGAGAAATGAAATTTGACGTGATTATTGTTACGCATGGGCAGGAGAATATGAATGAGGTTTCACACCACTATGAAATATCCGACGGTAAAACTGCCAGGTTGTTCTGATCCATCATTCCAGCAGTATTTTCCTGAAGATATGGGCATCAGGGAAGTAATCATCCTTCCTGATCCCTTTGACCGCACAGGCTCCAACGGGATGAGAGATTGTACCGTTGCCCTCAATACATTCAATCTCCTCCCCCCTGTATATATGATAGTATTTCTCGCCTCCATTATCCGACAGGTGCAGCACACTGTTACCTTTTTTGTAGACTTTCCCGGGCAGATCCCGTTTGGATGATGGTACCATTACCTTCCAGTCATAGAATACAGGCTCCATGGGGACAGTTTCAGATTCTTCGGAATTAGAAATGTCAACATCCCCTTCATAGAATGTTAAAGTCTGCATCACACCAAATCCCATGCTTTTGGCAAGAGCTATGGACGGGCCATTGTCAACATGAACAAGCATCCTAACTTCGTTTATCCCATTTCCTAGGCACATTCTCACGGCCCTCTCGGTAAGTGTTTTAGCCACACCCTTTCTTCTGTGGTCCGGGTCGACTCTTATACCGCTCAGCCAGCCGCTTCTGTCCTGCAGAAACTGTAGAAGAAGAAATCCTAAGGGTTCCCCCCTGTCCTCTGCCAGCAGTACTGTTCCCCATTTCATGTACGACTGCCCCACCCTGTTGATGTAATCAACATATCCGCTGATCCCGGAGATATGGCTTATGGAAGGCCAGTCTTTTTCAACAGCTTCTCTGACCATTATCATGGGTATAGAAATGCCAACCCACTTTTAACCATTTTCAGTGAAGGATCATTATGCCCCATTATCATCAGTGAGCTTGAAATATTCATTTCCATCCGGATCATAAAAAATCTTTGCCTTCCCTTTTCCAGTTAAAATGTCCATTTTCCTCTTCACTGCATCAAATCTGATGTGCTTTTTCCTGGATTGCTTTCTTATCTCTGAGACACGCAACCCGGAGCAATCCGTTAAAAGTTTCATGGCAAGCTCGTCATCATTGCTGTAAAAAAACAGCGGATAGAGAAAATACACAGACACAGCCAACACAGCGGCCAGGATGACATATGGACCGGTGCTGAATACCTCCCTTCCGGAATAATAGGTTAAGTTGGAGTACGATATCTCAACGGTTATGTTCAGCATTCCAAAGGAGGAACTGTATAAAATTGATCTTCCATTTCCGACCGGTCTTCCGTTTACGTACCATTTTTCCTTAAATGCACTTAGGTTGTATCCTGTGAGTTTTACCGACAGTGACTGAAAGGCGAAGAAGTTAAGCACAGATTCCCTGTATGATGATAAAAATGGGTAGTATTCCACCATTACTGAAAAGGATGTTGAATTGAAATTTCCACATTTGTCGGCAACGCCTATTGTTACGTTATAATTACCATCATATGGAAAGACTATTTTCACAGTCTGGTTGTATTTTGTGCCCAAAACCATAACTCTATCACCGTATCTTAATGTGACAGAAGAAAGGGGTGAACCGTCCATGATATGCAAATGCAGCGAAACGGCGGGGGAGGATGTGAGTGTTTTGTTATAACCATCCACTATCAGGGAAGGAGAGAGATTGAAGAAGTAAACTGTGAATACAGAGGTATTTACATTGAGTGAATCTGACATCACAGAAAGACTGAATTCAAAGATGCCGGTTGTGTTCATGATTATTCCGAAGTTATCCACGTAATACTGTGATTCACCGTTTCCATTTATGAGAAAAAGAGAATACCTGCTTCCCAACCCGGCCATGGAGACGAATGATGAATTTGTGTATATCACCTCACCGTTGGTAAAAGGATTCTCAGGAATTGTGTTGTTTACGATGAAGTTGAATTCATAATATGTGTTCAGCCTGCTTTTGCCAGTGGCAGTTACGTTTACTGTGTAGATCCCGTTCGCAGTGAAGAGGGAGTTGTTTCGCTGTATGGTGTAATTGAGTTCATTTACGCCAAGGGCTGACTGCAGAATGCTTCCATCTGGTGCAAATATGTGAAGTGTTATTTTCGAGGAGTTCCCGCTTCTTGCATTTAAATATAGTGAGGAGTTGGCGGAATCCCCGAAAAATGAATAAAATGTGTCATTGCTGTGGCTTATCAGCAGTGCTGGTGGAGAAGTAATCACTGTTATGTTTGCCTCTCCAATGAGGAATGTGGAATTGTCAAGGAGGAACGCCAGAACTGTTATGGAAAATTTTCCGTCAGTAAGGTTCAGGGGAATCTCGTTGGCTGATGAACTGTAATTCGTTAATGTGCCATCATGGTTCAAATCAACCTCATAATATCTCACTGACGAAAGCTCTGTCCATGACAGGTTAAGAAATGTTGTGTTCAAATACTCGCCGTTATAAATGCTCATGTTTACTCTCACATTACCCTCGTATACCATAATTACAGAATAGTTGAAGAAAAACTGCCTCCCATAGTTATCTGTCACCAGGAAACTTATGTCCATAAAGCCGCTATAATTACCTGCATTCAGAACAAAGGAGCCGTTGGGGGTATTCAGTGAATAAGATTTCCCAAGATAATTTACTACGATGCTTGAAATTCCAATTTTCCATTCAACGGAATAATTTACCTCCTCACCAGTATGAAAGTAATCAGTTGTCTGAAATGAATTCTTCATCACCGGGAGACCATTGTCAATCATCGCTGTCGCGTTAAATTCCGATGTGTAACCTGCTGTGTTGACAGCAGATACATTCACAGAGTATTTGCCATTCTCCAGGGATGATGTGTTTATTACTATGACTGAACTGTTGGAATTGTAAAGTAATCCCTGAAGCTGAGCAGTTAAAATGTAGGGAAGTTCTGACTTAACATTTAGAGACATATTGTAAGTGGATGTCATGAGGAAGCTGTTGTTCCCTGAAACCGATATGTGGAATGGGGAGTATGGGTCCATACCTGAAAGATTGAATAGTGCCTCATATCCAGAATCCTGTACGAACAAAAAACCGCTTGAGACAAAAAATGGTGATCCTTCCGCATATGGTATTCCGGTATTCATTACGGTATTTCCTTTCACTTCAATTATATGGGAATTGGTTCCTATCCATATGTCTCCGGAGTTGCCATTTGAGAATGTTATTCTGGAAATCGAGTATGGTATAATCAGCAGGCCATTAACGGAAAAAATTATGCCAGCGTTCTGTGAGGAGAATGAAAGCACTGACCATGTTTCGTTCCCGGAATCATAAACCTGTGTTACTCCAATCTTTCCTCCAAGACTTGTCATATTGGTGAAAGTTTCATTCTCCATGACCAAGTCTGAAATGTTTAGGGAGAAATGGATAACCTCTGAATCCCCCTGGAGGTAGTAAGCTATGTCATATGACTGAGCGTTTTCCCCGGAATAAAGCAGATAAGGATCTGCAATCTTCTGTACAGCCGTAAGAAGATCCTTCTCAGTACTAATTTCACCGTTATGGTTCAATATCATTACTGTTCCATTTTCAAGTGGAAGTATGAACCCCCCGTCATATGATTCAAGGTATCCAGTGGAATTCAATGCAATATGATACAGGAAAGAATGCACTGAGAATGAACTCTCATTTACATCGACGAAAGAATAACTGTTCAATCCAGCCAGTATAAATGCAGCTTGAGAGCCTGAAGAGTAGGATGAGGCCCATGAGATGTTCCCATTCCCCGCACTGTACAGCGAAGATGATTCCATAGTGTAATAATTGTACCTAATTATGGAAGAATTTGAAGCAACGTAAAGTATGGAATTTGTACTTCTTGACACTATGTAAGAGCCTGTGTAGTTATTTTCTGTTGTGATCAAATGATCATATCTGCTTACCTCATCAAACCTCTCTGATGTTTTACTGTAAGCATAGTGCGGAGGATTTATTGCATTGGTTTTTAAACTGTATACTGTCAGGTTGGAGCACTCGCCTCCAAACGATAAGGTAAGGTTACTGCTTGAAGGGAAATCTTCTGAGTGTATTGGAACTGCCACAGCAGTATATTCGCCTCTCCCGTTAACAGATGAAATATAGAATGAGCTAAGGTTTCTGTCTTCAACTATATCAAGTTTGCAGACGGCATCCATCGACGGTTCATTGGGTAAGGTTGTGACATTTCCTGTGGAGCACACTCTTGTCCCATACGAGTAATACGGGCCAAACGAGATATTAAGAAAAGGTGAGCTACCTGAAGACAGTATTATACTATCACCAGTAAGGCCGGCAGATAAAAGATTATTCCACGAGAAACATACAGATATGTTTGTAGCAACAATACAGGAGCACACAGCCGCATTAAAGAATGACCATTTACCGAAGTGATAAGAACATACATTCATGCCATTCATGCCTATTCCTGATGAGATGACAGCATGGAAGTCATTGGAGTCGCCTGTGTTCCAGAAGTGAAAAGAGGCGTTGGAAATAGGGTATGATCCCATGGCTGATGAAGAGAAATTGTAGCATGGATCAGTGGGTTCACAGCCTGGTCTGTGGATAGCATAAGAAACGCTTGATGACGATGGAATTATGGCAATAAGCATTATTGTTGCAATTATTGCAATAATTCTCATCAAACGTTGCATGCCAATGTATTAAAAAATTTTTCCAGTAGTGACATGAAAGTGTGCCGGATGCAACAGTAATATGGTCAGTAAAAAGAAAGGAGACGCTGGAGATAAGCCTGATCCTTAATCATATCCCTCAGCTTTTCCCTGGTTTTTTCCCTGTCGTAGGAGAACCTCCTGAATGATATCTGGCTATTTTCCGTGTCCATAAGAAGGTATGTTGGCATCGGGTTTCCGTCTCTTGGCTGCCCGGAACTTCCAGGATTCAGGATCCTATTTCTGTAAATCATCATAAAATGGGTGTGACCAACAAGGATGTAATTAAATTCTGACAGTTTTTTGTCTCTGCATACCATCTCTGCCTCAGTGGAGAAGAGATAGCCGTAAAGGTGATTGTTTGGTGAGGCGTGTGTCATGTAGAATTTCATGTTCTCGATGTCTCTTGTAACGAATTCATCGAACTTTCTCAATTTATCCATATCGTTACTGGAGAGAAGTTTCATTGAGACCTCCTTTCTGGTATATTCGCTGAGATCGTGCATTTCAAGGGAACAGTGGCAATCCTCATCATATGCAACGGCCCTGTCATGGTTCCCCATTATTCTGATGTCTGTAGTTTCCAGGAGGAGATCGAGGGTCTCGGCTGGTTGGGGGCCATAGTCAACAGAATCTCCTAAAAAAATAGAAAAATCATAAGTTTCCCTCTGCACTAGGGACTTAAGCGCATCGTAGTTTGCGTGGATATCTGAAAAGATCAAAATTTTCATGGAATATCATAATATGGTGCCATTAAACATTTAGCTTGTTAGCAATATATATGGACAATATTATATCTATTGGTTTGAAACTGTTGAGGCTTCAAACCTGTGAAATATCCTTAATAATAAAGGCCAGCATTCCTGAATGCAACGTTACATAGAAATCAAATTGTTTATGTTTTCATTTTTGGCTCTATTTCTGAAAAGATCCATTCTTAAACATAATGGTGGAAGAAATCGGCATTAATTTATATATACATTGCATCGGAAACCGGTAACAATGATCAGGGTTGCTGTGAACGGCTATGGAACCATTGGAAGAAGGGTGGCATATGCATGCTCAATTCAGGATGACATGGACGTTGTCGGAATCGTGAAAACCAGGCCAGACTATATTTCACAGATCGCTTCGAAAAAGTATGATGTCTACGTCCCAGATGCAAAGGCACTTGATAAATTTCGTTCTGCAGGAATCAATGCAAAAGGTACCCTTCACGATCTTCTGGGAATAGCTGACATCGTAGTTGATTCTACCCCTGAAGGGACAGGAGCTGTTAATGCTCCAGTTTACCGGGCCTCCAAGCGAAAAGCTGTATTTCAGGGAGGTGAGGAGAGCGGTGTTGCGGAAGCAAGTTTCAATTCATATTCAAACTATTCTGATTCCATTTCAAAAGAAAGCACAAGGGTAGTCTCATGCAACACCACCGGCATGGCCAGGTCCATTGCCCCCCTTACTGAAGACTTTTGGTGTGAAAAAGGTTAGAGCAACACTGATAAGGAGGGCAGCTGACCAGAACGACAGCAAGACCGGTCCCATAAATGCCATTGAACCATCATTAAAGATACCCTCGCATCATGCCGAGGATCTCAAGACTGTGCTTGGACCTCTGGACGTTGAAACAACCGCTTTCAAGGTTTCCACAACACTCATGCATGTGCATAACATATCTGTGGAAACTGAAAAGAAACCTGACATTGATTCGATCCTTGACATATGGAGATCGAGAAGAAGGATCATGATAATCAGCGGCAAGGATGGGAGGGCATCAACTGCCCAGGTTCTTGACATGGCAAGGGAAATGGGCAGGGATCGATCCGATCTGTATGAACTGGCCATATGGAAAGAGAGTGTATTCATTAGGGATAATAATGTAAGTTATA
>JAKAAI010000006.1 GCA_021797055.1 Thermoplasmata archaeon
CACAAGCCCCTATCTCCGTATGTTACATATGATTTATTTGTTTGGTCACCTTTAACATATGATCCTTATCCATATGCTGAATTTTTTATTTAAAAAAGAGTTTAAGGGAAGAATTTATGAAAATTCGAAATGAATTTTTAGAAAAAACATGCCGGTGTAAATATTTTCAGCCGATGGTGTCGATTTTTCAATGTTTCTTATCTTACGCTAAGTTATTACAATATTCAATGCCAAAAAATTTAATGATCCTTCTTCCAAATAACAGAAATGTGTATGCGGAAGCCGGGATTTGAACCCGGGTTAAGGGCTTGGGAAGCCCCTGTGATAACCGCTACACTACTTCCGCCTGATAAAAAGCGAGGTGGTACTCAGTACCAACCTCTTAATTTCATAGCGTCCGCAACTCTCTTTACAGATATTGTATAAGCCGCGGTTCTCGGGTCCACTTTCAACTTTTCAGATGCGTCCAGAACATCTTTCGCTGCCTTGGTCATCTTCTTATCGAGTTTGGCATAGACATCATCGATATCCCAGTAGTCGCCAGTCTGGTTCTGAACCCATTCGAAGTACGAGACAGTCACTCCGCCGGAGTTAGATAGAAAGTCTGGAAGAACAAGCACCTTGTTCTTGTATAGGATCTCGTCTGCATCCGGCGTTGTTGGTCCATTGGCTAGTTCAAGTACTATTTTAGCCTTGACCTTCGCTGCGTTTTTGGAAGTTAACTGGTTTTCGATTGCAGCCGGTATCAGGACATCTACCTTTAGTTCAAGCAGCTCCTCGTTTGTAATGTTCCTTGCCTTGGGAAAGTTCTGGACAGAACCAGTCTTTTTCTTGTGTTCCATGAGTTTGTTATAATCAAGACCGCTCTCAAGATAAATCCCGCCTTTGGTGTCTGATACAGCAACCACTTTTGATTTGAAGTGCTCCTGAACAAGCTTAACTGCGAACTGACCTGCATTCCCGAAGCCCTGTATCGCAACTGTTGCCTTTGATAGATCAAGTCCCTTTCTTCTGGCACCCTCTTTAAGAACGTACATACCTCCTTTTGCAGTAGCGTCTCCCCTACCAAGTGAACCGCCGACTTCAATCGGTTTTCCTGTAATCACGCCTGGCTGTGCCTTTCTGGTTATATTCTCGAACTCGTCCATCATCCACGCCATGATCTGCGGGGTTGTATAGACATCAGGCGCGGGGATATCCACTTCTGGTCCAATGAATTCACCAATAGCTCTTACATAGCCGCGACTCAACCTCTCAAGTTCTCCAAGACTCATTTTCTTGGGATCGCAAATTACTCCACCTTTTGCTCCTCCAAGCGGTATATCAACAACTGCCGTCTTCCACGTCATCCATGCAGCCAGCGCCTTAACCGTGGACAGACTCTCTTCTGGATGGAATCTTATTCCGCCCTTCACCGGCCCCCTTGCATTGTTGTAATGAACTCTGAATCCAGTAAATACCTTGGTTTTCCCATTATCCATTTTTACTGGTATCCTCACCTGCAGAATCTCCTTCGGTTCTTTTAGAATCTCAAGAGCCTCCTTATCCAGGTTAATTACTTTCGCTGCCTTTTCCAGTTGTCTAACCGCTATATCAAACGGATCTAAATCTTCTGCCATTTTTTCATCCTGCCCAATGGGCTACCCTTTATTTAACTGGACTACATTAAATTTACAGCTAATTTCTAAAACTTATTATAAAAAAAATTAAATAACGTGTATGCTGGTCAATTGCAATGACAGATTTTTCTTCATGAACCTATAATTTTATTCCGGAGCTGTTTTGATAGTTTCCAGAACGTTTGTCGTACGTTTTGTCGACGCTCTGATCCATTAGGCTGAAGACAATCTGAGCGATTCTGTCTCCTTTTTTGATCTGAATGGAGTTATTGGAGGAATTATAGAACGAAAGTGTCAGGTTCCCATGAAATCCAGCGTCAACATAACCAAAAGATCCAATGACACCTCGTCTTGCATATGAGGACCGTATCCAGATAGAAGCTGAAATGTGTGGGGGAAGCTCAATACGTTCTATCGATGAAACAAAGAATCCCGTTTTTGGGGGAATTAGGATATCATCGGAATCTAAACCTCCTTCAATCCGAGCTATTCCAATTCTCAGATCATAACCATTTGGTGTCACTCCATTCCTGTCCACGTCACCTGTAAGGAGGATACCAGATTCTATCATAGAGATTATCGAACTATCGCTTAGGACGGACATATTTCATGATACAGCTTGTGTAATTAATTTGTTTGCTTTCTTTGTTTCTAGAAAATAGTAAAGGATAGCGGCAATCGCGAATGATATAAAATAACTGACGTCAACACCAAGTATTTTTGCGATTGGCCCTACGTAGTAGGATGATGGATACATGAACGGGATTGAAACTATTATACCAATCAGATAGGCTGAAATGGCCCTGATGTTAAAGACCTCCGTGAATTGAAGTTTCACCTCTCGCCTGAATCTAATGAAGAAATCCACTATCATCACCGCTATCCATGGAGTTATCCAGTAATCAAGTATGAAAAGAAAGTTCTCGTAGCTGACATAAAAAGAGCTATAACCGATGTAAGAGAGAATTATAGCGAGGGCTGCAACTGTTATGGAGATATAGCGTCTATTTATCTTTATACCTGCAGCACGTATGCTCATTGAATTAGAATAAAGATTGATCGCATTGGCCGAAAGTCCGCCAAGGAAGAGGAAATAGAGTCCTATCAATGCGTATTTGCCCAGAAATAACTGTATCGGCTCTGCAGGGTTTGAGCTTGTTGATAGTGTTGCAAGACCAACGTAATAACCTGCTATTTCAGCAAGAAAAGAAGCAAGAGATGCACCTGCTAAAACTAGGGTGAAAATCTTCCTTGGAGATGACTTCACTGGCAGGTACCTTGAATAATCTGATGCATATGGTCCCCAGCTCATAATGTATGAAAATGAGAAGGCAACAATCCATCCGAATGATACAGCCGAGAATGCTCCAAAAACCGGCGCATTCCCAATTATTCCGATCTTATCGATAGAGTATGCCATTATTACAACAAACATTGACCCAAGAACAGCAGACATTATCTTTTCAAATAAGTGAATTGTTTTGTAACCAAGGATTGTTAGAGCAAGGACTAATAATACTGTGATCAGAATGGGATAGATATAGGATGATGTATTGAAAGCCAACGACAATGCTGATGCTGCAATAATGGAATTGAAAGTGAACCATCCAAGCGTATTCCCCCACTGCAGCACAGACATAAGAATGCCACCTCTTTTACCGAATGTGTATCTACCAATACGCATCTGTGACATGCCAAAAACAGGTCCCATCAGGCTCATGGCTGCAAGCAGAAACCCTCCCAGAATGGTTCCTATTGCAAGAGCAAGAAGAGTTGTAACAAATCCTAAAGAATACAGTTGAGCCACCAGACCTATTGCAAAGTCACCAATTGTAAGATTTGAAGCAAACCACAGCCAGAAAAGTGAAGATGGACGCTCCTTTCTGTCTTCCTCTGGAATTACATCCATATTCTCGACGCCCTTTTTTGACATGGATTTAAAATCGAACATATGTTCGGTCATATGGTGTCATCCTTCCATAATAGATAATATTTTTTGAGACCAGCAGGCAAAATAATATTATTAAAGGTAACATATCTAATTCAATGGATACCAAGCTTGCAGTTGAAGCACTGTTATTTGCATCTAAAGAACCGCTTTCTGTAAGTGACATGGCGATTGCAATAAGGGAAGATAAGGATGAGGTTTCAAAAGCGCTGCGTTCTTTAATCAAGGATTATTCCAGCCGGAACACTGCCCTTAAGATATCAAAGTTTGGTATCAGGTATAGAATGGAAGTGAAAGATGATTTTGTGAACTTTGCAGTGACTGTTTCAGAACCTGAATTTCCAAAAGAAGCGCAGGAAATTCTGTCGATGATTCTCAGAAAAAACGGTGCCATGAAAGGCGAAATCAAGAAGTTTTTCGGTGATGAATCTGAAAAAATATTAATGGAGTTGAAACATAAGAAAATAATCACATCCGAAAAGTACCGGAATACAGAAATATATAACGTTGGAAAGAATTTTTACAGATATTTCGAAGTGAGCAAGCAAATGTTAGATAATATGATCAAAAAACAGCAGGTGGAGAACACTGACAAGTAAAATTCTGCTGGTCGGTGGCGGCGGACGGGAAGATGCAATCTCAGCAAAGCTGGTTTCGGAAGGATCAGTACTGTATTCAGTTATGGGACATGAAAATCCCTCTATAAGAGCAAAGGCAAAAGAATACAGAATAATACAGGAAACTGACTGGCAGTCAATATTGAAATATGCATTGTTAATACAGCCTGATCTCGTTTTCATCGGTCCCGATCCAGTTCTTGCTACCCCTCTTGTGGACAAACTCGAAGCAAATTCTATCCTGACCGCCTCTCCATCAAGTCAGGCAGCGAGGATAGAGACGGACAAGACTTATATGAGGGGGCTTATGAATCGTTATTCCATTGAGGGAAACGTTGGGAACTGGTCATTCGATTCGGATATTGCCCTTGAAAAATGGGCCTTAAAATATGATTCTGAGTTTGTTGTAAAACCAAGGGGGCTTACAGGAGGAAAAGGCGTTAAGGTGATGGGCTACCATTTTAAGACGAGGGACGAGGGCATGAAATACGCAAATAGCCTGATTCGTAAGGATGGATCTGTGCTAATAGAGGAGAAGGTCTCTGGTGAAGAGTTCTCGCTTCAGGCGTTTTGCGATGGTAAAACTGTAATTCCAATGCCACTCGCACAGGACTATAAAAGGGCATTCGAAGGAGATATTGGACCCAATACTGGCGGGATGGGGTCAATAACGGACAGGGACCACCTCCTCCCTTTTATTCCGGTCACTGCACGTGATAAAGCCCTTAGCATACTTAAAGAAGTTGTGGATCGAATGGTATATGAATCAACACCATTCAAAGGTATACTGTATGGTCAGTTCATGTTTACGAAATCTGGAGTAAGATTGATAGAAATAAATGCAAGGTTTGCAGATCCAGAAGGAATTAACATTCTGACCATTATGAACGATAGCCTTGAAAACAAACTTTTCCAAATATCACATGGTGACCTCAAAGGCGGCCATTCGTTCCTCAATAAGGCCACTGTACTGAGGTATCTTGTACCTAAAGGGTATGGAACAAAACCAGAGCCAGGCAGCATACACATAAATCCGGTTAAGAGAGACGATGTTCGTATATATTATGCGTCGGTGAGTGGGTCGCTGACAGATGTTAATCTATCGACATCTAGGGCAATTGCGATTGTTGGTATATCCGAAACGATACCCGGGGCTGCAACAAAGATTGATGATTACATGGTTAATGTAAGCGGTGATTTCTATATGAGGAGAGATATAGGCAGTGAAGAAATGTTATCAAAAAAGGTAATGCTATCTTCATGAGAGCCTGATCTTTCCGAAAACCCTTGGAAACAGCATATTGCTGGAAAGTGTCAGGTATTTCATGTTCGTCTGGATCTGGTTGTCAAGCGTCAGTGTCTGGCCATCATAGCTTCCCCTCTGGTATCTCATCGCATCCGAGATAAAGACCTCGAATATATTTTCAGGGATTTTTTTCACAGATCTGTGGTATTCAATACTGGAAGTTATAGAATCATATTTATTCATTGGCATATCTGAAAGCATCATACCACGCTGAAGCTCCTCGCTATCCACATTCTTCAATGCAAGCCCGACCCTCGAGCCTGGACCCGCTTCATCAACATCAACATCATGCATCTGAATTGAACGTATCTGAGCTTTTCTGTTTAGATATGATACTTCCATCTCCTGGTGTTTTTTTATAGTACCGCTCAGAACAAAACCTAGTGCAACTGTACCGACCCCCCTCACCTGGAAAAAGTGATCAATAACAACGCATGGATTTGAGTTGATTTTCTTTGTTCTTATTGCAGATATGTCCTCAACCAGTTCCATCGGAGGCTTATCAGATATCACGTATTTTTCCAATCTTGTACCCCTTATTACCTGTTTGATATGTTCTGTCATGGCAAGGTCATCGAAAGTGATGAATCCTGCATCGGGCCCCATTAGATCCAGCGCGACTATAACCTCCCCAAGTTCCCTGTTCAGCTGGGTAACATTAACAAGAGCAACATCTGATGGGAAAATAGAATCGGTAAGGGACGATATCTTCTCAGGATATCTGCTTGGGTTTACTATCGTAAGGATCAGATCATCGCTTTTTCGCTCATAGAACTCTATATCTGATGATGTCCCTTTTTTTGAAACTTCCCTGAGGAATTCAGCTGAATTATATGCGAAGAGTGTAAGTGAATTCATGATCACAGAATCTATAAGCTTATAATTATTTCTTTGTTCTAATCCAAGAAATATTAGTTAGTAGAAATATCACATCTATGAAGAGAAAGGCATATTTATAGATGGATTTAAACTGTTATATTGTATTGATACTAAATACACAAATAAATGATTAATGAGAAATACCTAACGGGAAAGATATGAAAATAATGATCAACGTGGCTATGAGCTTGAACGGCTTCATTGCTGGTAGACTAGGAAGGAGGGTTGATATTTCATCCGACCAGGATCGGTCAAGAGTGATGCAGTTGAGGTCAACATGCGATGCAATACTTGTAGGGGCTAATACAATAATAAATGATAATCCAGATCTTCGGGCCGTGGACCGTGGATATGAAGAGAATCCAGTACGGGTCGTGCTTGACGGCAGGCTTTCAGTCCCAACTCATTGCAAAGTGTTCGATGGCAGATCCAGGACTATCCTTTTTACAGCGAATCGGGAAAGGAAGATGCCGAATTGTGAAATAATATATGACGACAAAATGCATATTCCAATAGACTTTGTGCTTGATGAACTCAATAACAGGGGTATTGATAACTTGCTTGTAGAGGGCGGCAGCAAAGTCATAAGTCAGTTCATTCTAACTGGAAAGGTAAGCTCCTTCAGCGTGTATATTGGCAACATCTTAATAGAAACTGGAGGCATACCTCTATTCGAAATTGGTTCGGATGTTAGAAATGCAATCTTGAGTAGTGAAAAACTTGGTGACGGTTTTTTACTCTATCTGGATCCAATTGAATTAAAAAAAGGGATTGAAGAATATGGAAGAAGGGGGACTAAGGCTAAATTGGGCTAGAGACCATATGGGTGTGGTCTCAGAAATAAGGAAGAGGTTTGTTAAGGAGAACCCGTTTAAAGGGATCAGGATAGGCATGGCTCTCCATGTCGAGGCAAAAACGGGCATATTTGCACTGCTTTTAAAAGAAGGTGGAGCCGATGTGAGATTATCGTCCTGCAATCCATTGAGTTCTGATGACAGCGTTGTATCCTCTTTGAAAAAGGATTACAGTCTTCCAGTGTTTGCCAAAAAAGGGGAAACAACTGATGAGTATTACAAGAACCTAAATTCGGTTCTCGATCACTCACCAAATCTTGTGATAGATGATGGTGGCGATCTTGTCAGACTGCTTCACACCGAACGTTCTGACCTTATAGACAATATATACGGCGGAAACGAAGAAACAACTACAGGTGTAGTGAGACTAAAGGCTATGGCAAATTCTGGCGCATTAAAATTTCCGATGTTTGACGTGAATGATGCCAAGATGAAACACTTCTTCGACAACCGTTATGGCACAGGGCAGAGTGTGCTTGATGGATTCATGCATGCAACCAATCTGCTCATCGCTGGCAAGAATGTCGTTGTCGGTGGGTACGGTTTCTGTGGAAAGGGAATAGCCATGAGAATGAAAGGTCTCGGCGGATTAGTTACAGTGACTGAGGTGGATCCGATAAAGGCAATTGAGGCTGTCATGGATGGCTTCTATGTAGATACAATGGAAAATGCACTTCGGACCGCTGACATTGTGGTCACCGCAACAGGCGTCAAGAATGTTATCACCACAAAGCAGCTGGTGAAAGCAAAGAATGGCGTTGTCCTGTCAAATGCTGGCCATTTTAACAATGAAATTTCCTATGACGACCTGGAAAAAAATTGCGAAAGAAAAGAGAAAGTCAGAGGCGACGTAGTAAGATATTACCTCAAAAGCGGCAATTACGTTGATCTTGTTTCAGATGGTAGACTCGTAAACCTGGCATCAGGACAGGGGCATCCTGTGGAAATAATGGATATGAGTTTCGCAATACAGGCTCTAGTTGCAGAGTACCTTGTCAAAAATCACGCTGATCTTAAGCCTGGACTATACAGCGTTCCGGAGGAGATAGATAACATGGTCGCGGCGATCAAGCTACATAGTCTGGGCATAAACATTGACAGGTATACCGAGGAGCAGCTGAAATACATTAATTCGTGGGACGAGGGTACATAAAAAGAGAGAAAAATAAAATTATACCCTACTATCACGAATCTGTTATATATTGAGCGCCTAAACGCCGCCGTAGCTCAGCCTGGTAGAGCGCGTGCTTGGTAAGCACGAGGTCGCGGGATCGAACCCCGTCGGCGGCTCTCTATTAAGTTTCATATTAACAGTGCAAAATATGGATTAAGTTGTACTTATTTTTTATATTAACCAAAAGAAGTTCATGTAACATTCTCTATCTCTGAAGGCTATGACTTACCAGGTGAATAATCCATTGTGTGGATAGTTTGTTCTTAAACATTCTCTGTATTCAGTATAATATTATGAAATGCGCAATAAAGCATGTAAAGGTGTTTAGTCAAGTATTTCCACCACACTAATGTTTTCAGTATTGCATGTAAAATGGATCTTGCATCATTACGAACAAAAAAGGGAGTGTGTTTCCAGTCTCGCAGGTATCAAACAAAGTGACGATCCCGCTAGATTTTGAGAGATTTTAGATATCCATGACGATGAGTGCGTATAAAATCTAAATCACATCTCTCGTTAAGGGAGTATACAAAAAACATCTTTTTATTTCGACAAGAGAAGTTGCTTTTTGGAGTGAACAAAAGATTAATTGAAGCCTTAAAATATACTAGAAGTAAAAAGCCAGAATCGATCTTATCCAGCTCTTAAAACGGCGGAAAAACGAATAAAAATATCTGTATGATGTAGTAGATTTTATGATGTCTGGAATGACTACCCATTTTAACAACACAACAGAGGAAACAGGAATAATTCATGAATTCACAGTAGCAATGTGAATAGTTTTCTATAAATAAGCGGAGCCAGCTGTTAGTTTTTGCTTGGTGGCAATCTAATTTTCATTCCTGTTCATTCCATTACATATAGCAGTTACAAGGCAAACATTATTTATTAAAGTGAAGATAATCCGAATAATGGCTATACCACCGGAAATAGAAAAATATGTTATTGAGCAGAGGCGTTTTATACATAAGCATCCAGAGCTCAGTTTTAAGGAGTTTGAGACAAGCAAACATATTGAAACTGAGCTACGTTCATTTGGACTTGATGTCAAACATGTCGGAGCAACAGGTCTGGTATCAGATATTAAGGGAAAAGAGCCTGGTAAAATAATTGTTTTGAGAGCTGACATGGATGCACTGCCGGTAACAGAGGAGAATGATATTGATTTCAGATCGGCTACACCTGCCGTAATGCATGCCTGTGGCCATGATGCTCATGTCGCTATGCTACTGGGTGTTGCCAGAATGCTCTGTACAAGCGGCATTGAGAAGGGCACGGTGAGATTGATATTCCAGCAGGCAGAGGAAAGGCCGCCGGGTGGTGCAATTGAGTTTGTCAAAGCCGGTTTCCTGAAGGGTGTTTCAGCTGCATTGGGACAGCATGTCTCCTCGGATGATAATTGTGGTCAAATTTCGACATATTATGATTATGCAATGGCAAATGCCGATGAATTCCGCGTAAAGATACATGGAAAAGGAGGACATGGTTCTCAGCCAGAAAAAGCAGTTGACGTTCTTCTTATAGGGACATATTATGTCAACCTGATACAGAGCATCGTCTCCAGAATGATACCTGCATTCGCCCCGGCTGTGGTTACAGTAGGTACATTTAATTCTGGTTATAGATATAACATAATTGCTGCCCATACGGAAATAACTGGCACAGTCAGAACTTTTGACGACTCAATAAGGAAGAAAATAAAGCAGGAACTGAGTAAAATACTGAAGTCTCTCTGCGAAACCTATGGTGCAGATTATGAATTCGAATATATAGAAGGTTATCCAGCTGTGAGAAATAATCGAGAGATCACTGAAATACTTGAATCTGTGGCCGCTAAAGTTATTGGTAAAGACAACATTCTTCACAAAGATCCGCTCATGGGAGGAGAAGATTTTGCTTACTTTGCGCGCGAAGTACCAAGCACCTTCTATTTTCTCGGAACTGCCAATGAGAAAAAAGGAAAAACAAGCCCCAACCACTCCCCAACCTTTGACATAGATGAGGATGCACTGAAATACGGGGTTGAGATAATGTTTAACACGGCGATCAAGCTGCTGGATTAAAGAGTTTTGATTTCAGTATTTTTTCAGTGCGATCGATATCGCAGCCAGATCGCTCCCGTTCTTGAGACCCTGCACAACCCTAACCTGTCTGTACATGGATTTGAATTCTTCCCTGACCGCTGCCCTCAGAGGTCTGAACAGCGTATTCCCGGCAAGGCTGACACCTCCACCAATTATTATAACCTCGGGATCAAATGCACACGCTAGGTTAACGATACCGATCGAAAGGTAATAGATAGTTTCCTCTATAATCAGCCTTGAAAGCATATCTCCCTTGCGCATTGCATCAAAAATTGCCTCTGCTGTAAGGTTACCGGGGTTAATCTTTGATAATATCTTGGAGTCACGGACTGCTGTTATATTCTCTGAGACTCGTCTGCTTATTCCCTTGCCGCTGGCTATTGCCTCCAGACAACCCTTTCTACCGCATCCGCAGGTTGGGCCATTTGACATAATTACCATGTGACCGAATTCCCCTCCAAGGCCATTTCTACCTCTCATCAGCTTCCCGTTCACAAATGCCCCTCCGCCAATGCCGGTGCTCAGGGTTAAATATATGAAGTTGTCAACACCCTTACCTGATCCGAACATTCTCTCCGCAATCGTTGCACCAGTTGCATCGTTTTCCAGCACAACCTCCGCTTTAAAATGCTTCTGAAGTTCCTCTGATATCCTGAAATCATTCAGCCCTAGTATATTGGGTGAGGAGATTATCATACCCTTTTCTCTGTCAACGAGACCAGCAAAAATAACACCCACTGAATCAACCTGGCTTATACCATGCGTGTTAAGGAGACTGTCCCCCATTTCGAATAACTGATCGCGTAACCTGTTTTTGCCAAGGTGCTTGATTGTAGGTCTTCTCACAGTACCTATTATTTCACCCTTCTCGTTTCCAATAACAGCCGATATTTTTGTACCGCCCACGTCGAAACCAAGAATGTTCATCAGATCCAGTCATGATGTGAATCTATAATAAAAAATTCGTCTATTATATTATGCATATAAGTAAAGGATAAAATCTTGGGAATTCAGATTAACCTGTTTTCTCCCGGTCATTCCTGCCGGATCCAGTCTTCTGAACAAGCAACGTTAGACCCTCGTTTGATTTTATAATCACCTTTTCGCCCGTGTCAGCTGATCCTTCTTCTATCAATCTGGCTTTCCACATCTGTCCCTCAAATGAAACCCAGCCCTCAGGAGCAAGTGGTGTTTTTACCTCTACCTCCCTTCCAACCATGCTTTCAAGTCCTGTATATTTCCGACGGCCAAGTGACCTGATGATGTATTGCAGATAATAAGCTACAAGAAATGCAACTATGATCAGGGCAGCAGCGAAGTATAAATTGCCGGTGCTGAATGGCGAAGATGAATTGGCTGATGGTGAATAGGTTATATATGCCGGTGCAAGTAAAAAAGCTCCTATCAGACTAACGACCATACCTGTTATCATCATAAATCCATGTCCCAATTTAAATTCAGCTAGTATTAGTACCGCGCCCACAAGAATAAATATAAGACCAATCAGTGGAGCACCTATGATTTCAGCGCCGATCAAACCAAGACCAATCATGATAAGACCTATCACACTCAATATAACACTCCCATGATAAAGGTCAAGCAAGATAGCTAACACGCCAATCGTAATAAGAATGCCATCGACAAAGGAATCGCTCAAAAAAGAGAGGAAATTATCATACAGGTTTGGGTTTTCAATTATCACGTTAGGTGCAGTCGAACCGGAGGCTAGGCCCTCCTGCGCCAGGAAACTGCTCAGGTTTGAAGCTTCCCCGTTAATCAGGCCAATAGCAAGCGCCTGAGTGTCTGTATAGATAGCATTGCTCGTTATCATGGAAAGGGCTGCTGAAACATTCTTACCGTGTGCCACGGCTAAACTCTGCATTAACTCTTCCATCAGCACTGTTTCAGATGTTGAGCCTCCAAGAACGACCGGCGACGATGGACCAATGGTTGACGAAGGCCCCATGAAAACAAAATCAGAACTTAACGCGATGTATGATCCTGCTGAAGAAGCCAAACCACCAGAATCGATATAGGTGTAAACTGGAATCCCCTTTTGTTCGGTTGAGTTTATGTAAGATATGATCTGAAGCATGTCCGAGATATAACCTCCAGGGGTGTTCATGTTGATTACAACTGCCTCTACGCTGGATGAGCTCAGACCGGTAAGAGAGCTTTTAAAAAAAGCAGAGCTTCCCGGATCGACATTTTCTTGCAAATTTAAGACGATAATATCCTTGCTGGATACTGACGTAGAATAACCCTGGGATATTGGAATGATCGAGATGATAAGCAATAATATTATTGCAGATAGGATAATAACTGCGGACAATTGCCTCTCGCGCACATACTACACATTATAAAGATTTAAATTAACCTTTCTTTTTGTTGAGGAAAAAAGAAACGGAAAAATGCATATCTGGACTGACACAATAATATTTAATTCGCAATAAGTATAACGTCCCGTGAGTCTTTCAATTGCAGATGCGTTAACTCAGGAAAATGGTAGTGAAGTCACGCTCAATGGTTGGGTTCAGGATTTTAGAGTTCTGAAAACAGTTTCCTTTATTGTTTTACGGGATCATTCTGGTGTTTTGCAGGTAACAGTTAAAAAAGACAAGGAAGTTCTTCAGAAAGCTATCTCATCTCTGCAGAGAGAAACCGTAGTTTCAGTAAGGGGGAAGCTGAACAAGGAAGCGCTTACAAAGAACGGTATTGAGGTTATCGCCGACAGCCTGAGAGTTCTGAATACATCGGCCACTCCGCTTCCATTGGGAGTCATAGATAAGGTTAACGCTGACATCGAGACACGGTTAAATAACAGATTCCTGGACCTTAGAAAGGAGGAAAATAACCTGATATTCCAGTCTGAATCTGAACTGTTGTGGGGGATAAGAAAATTTCTACACGAACAGAAATTCGTCGAAGTCCACACACCCAAGATAGTCGCAGCAGCCACAGAGGGTGGTGCTGACCTCTTCCCGGTACAATACTTCGAGAAAAATGCATATTTAAATCAGTCCCCGCAGCTCTACAAAGAAATTCTGATATCTGCTGGCTTTAACAGAGTATTTGAGGTAGGACCTGCATTCAGGGCTGAGAAACATAACACACCGAGACACCTTAATGAATTTACGTCGATTGACATAGAGATGGGTTTTTCGGATCACAATGATGCAATGAGGATGCTTCAGGAATCAATTAAAAACGGGATCAACCAGCTTAAATCATCCCTGGGTGATTCCCTCAAGTCTCACGGAATAAATATACCCGAACCACCTGATGAGTTCCCAAAAATAACATATAACGAGTGCATTGAATTACTTTCAAATAAAAATGAAACTGTTGATTTCGGCTCTGATTTTACGCCTGAAAACCTGAAAATAATCGGGTCTGAATTCCCTAGTTTTTATTTTATTACCGAATGGCCCACTGACCTGAGGGCATTCTACACTATGCCAAAACCCGGGAATGAAAGCCTGAGCAACTCCTTTGACCTGCAGTTTAAAGAATTTGAGATAACATCAGGTGCGCAGAGAGTTCATGATCCGGACATGCTTGATATGAAGTTTCGAAAGAAAGGACTGAACCCGGAAGATTTTTCGTTTTATAGCAATGCTTTCCGCTACGGGATGCCTCCCCATGCAGGCTGGGGGCTGGGGCTGGAGAGACTAACTATGATAATGCTTAACCTGCACAATATACGTGAGGTTACCCTATTTCCTCGGGACAGAACGAGAATTAGTCCTTGATTTCTTATTGCCCTCTTCCTCACCATAAACAGTTCTTTCAAGTTCCTCGTAGCTGGCAACGTCATCTAGGTCTTCTTTTTTGTTAAACCTGACCTTTGACATAGTCTCATGAAATAATTCAAATGGAACTATAATAACCTTTTGTTGTTTCCTGTTCTTCGTTTTTACCCTTATAAACTGTAAAAAAAAATAAAAAATATTACAGACACAATCAGTCCCTTTTGCTGACAACAACCATTGCCGGCTGTACCTCAAATTTTCTCTGCGATATCCTTGTAACGGAGAGCAGGGCAGTCCTCTTCTTGGTGTTTTCGAAATATTTTAGAATCTGCTTTACAAGTGTAGCGCTTACCTCAAGCTCAATGTAAATTGGGTTGCCCTTATGGAACCATGTCGCTATTATCTTGTTATCAACCTGATCAAATAGATCCTCTAAATCTACCTCGATATCAATCCTCTGTCCAACTTCCAGTTTCAAGTTTCCCAGCTCAGCAAGTGATCAGTTTCATTGTTCTTTAACCTTCTCAAACATCTTCCGCTAAATTAGAAGCTCTCGAGTAATCTTATATCGAGTAACTTTTCAAGTTTTCTTGCTAACTTTATGTCTGGCTGCAGCTCTCCTCTTTCAACCTTTGACAAGACATTTTTCTTTTCCAGGAGTTTGCTCGCCAGATCTTCCTGTGTCCATGATAGTCTTTCCCTTGCCTCTCTCACAATCTGGGCGTATTCTGGTACCACGAAAATATCTTCTGAATCTGATGGTTTTTTCTTTGAATGGTTTACCTTTTGTTTTGGTATAAAATGAGTGGTGTTTTTTGCCCGGGGCTCAATTACGACTGCCTGAACCTGCTTTTTAGGAGGGTCAATCGGAACGCCAAAATGAGCGCATGAATCACAGACTAATAGAATGGTGCCCTCCACCCTGACTTTCTGAGTTTTTGGAACGCTTTTTCCGCACATCTCACAGAACATGCTGTGTGTATCTCAAATTAGAATATATTTCTTAACAATTTGAGCCTCGACATATAACTGAAGCATAGAAAGCATTTAGATTTGAACTGCATACGGATATATTGGCAACGGGTATCTTCGGTGAAAGGCTTATTCGCATTGGCAAAGATTTCTTCACAATTACAGAATATAAGAAGGCTGTATTTGGTGAAGATATTATAAATTATGGTGGAAAATTTGCCAGAAGGATTGAGCCTAAAAGGAGCAAATTGGGTGCAGCGCTGATGAACGGGCTGGATTATCTGCCATTAAAAGAAGATTCAAGTATACTTTACCTCGGTGCCTCCACCGGAACTACCGCCAGCTATCTATCGGATATTTGCACAAACGGTAGGATATATGCAGTTGAGATTTCAATCGAGTCCTTTTACAGGCTTCTTGGACTTGCAGAAAAAAGGAGAAACATTTATCCGATTTTAGAGGATGCAAACCTGCCTGAAAAATATTCATTTTTTATAGATAAGGTGGATGTAATCTACCAGGACATCGCCCAGAGAAACCAGATACAGATATTCAACCTGAATGCGGAGATGTTTGCGGATGCTAAACATGCACTACTGATCGTAAAGACAAGATCCATATCCTCCAGATTCCCGGAACAGACTTTACTTAAAACAGCTTTAAAAGAAATAAAGTCATTTCACGTCAGGAAAATAATAGATTTGTCTCCGTTCGATCAATCAAATTTTTTGGTTTACATGGAAAGGTAAATAATGTTGACATTATCACAATAGAAAACAAAGAACTGTTTTAATCTACAAAATTATTACCTCTGGTTTAAATCTGGTGAAAAAAATGGATGTCCAAATGCTTTCCGAACTCGGTTTTGTAAGGAAGAGGTGTGTGAAATGCGGAAAGTACTTCTGGACTATTTTGCAGGACAGGATGACCTGTGGCGATACTGATTGTGATGGATATTCATTCATAGGTAAGCATTTTACAAAAAGGAGATTCGATAATAATGAAATGAGGGATCTTTTCATAAATTATTTCATCAAAGATCATACATTGCTTAAACCGTACCCTGTTGTTCCAAGGTGGAGAGAGGATGTTTTGCTTGTCAATGCCTCGATTTACGATTTCCAGCCGCATGTTACATCAGGTCTTGTCAAACCACCCGCAAATCCAATTGTGATGTCGCAGCCCAGCATCCGTATGACAGATGTTGATCTTGTAGGTGAAACTGGCAGGCATCTGACCAGTTTTGAGATGCTTTGCCATGACTCATTCAACACTGAGAAAAACACTGTTTATTGGATTGACGGGACAATATCCCGTTCATTTTCATTCTTCACAGAAGCTATGGGTATAAAGCCCGATACCATAACATATGTTGAAAAACCTTGGAGCGGTGGCGGGAACGCCGGTGATGCCATGGAGGTTTTTGTTGGCGGGCTTGAGATTGCAACACTTGTATTCATGGATATGAAGATGGATCCAGTCGGAAAATTTGAGGTAGACGGTCAAAAATATTCTAAAATGGATCTACAGATTGTCGATACAGGTTACGGACTTGAAAGATTGTCCTGGCTGTCGTATGCCACCAGTACAATATACGACTTCCTCTACCCGGATATAATAAGGAAGATTCTGGATATTGCAGGAAAGGGGCTCCTTGATCCTGTCCTGCTTCGTTCCATTACTGAGAGCTCAGTTCAGATGCCTGACAAAAATATTCAGGATAGAATTTCTCACTTATTTAAGACCAGGGATCCTGGTGTTTCCAAATATGACGAGAAGTCTGCACTTAAGGCTTTCAAGGATTCAAAAGCTGTCTACACAATAGCCGACCATACGAGATCAATACTTTTCCTACTGTCAAACTATGTAATACCATCCAATGTAAAGGTAGGCTACCTTGAGAGAATACTTTTAAGGAGGACATTTAGAGCATTCTCCAGCCTTGGCGTTGACAACATACTTCTGGATTTACTGAAGATGCAGTATTCACGTTTTTCGTCCATCCTGAATGAAATGGACTGGGATTTCGCAGAGAAGGCAGTAACTGATGAATTGAGCAAATATAAAGCAGCACTTCAGGAGGGAGAATCCATTATTTCGAGGATGATTGCTAAAACTGGCGTGATAAGCGAAAAGGATGCAATCCAGCTTTATGATTCGCATGGTCTGGATCCAGAAACAATCGAGAGGATATCTGAAGAAAAAGGAGGGCGGGTGGAGATTCCTTCGGATTTTCATGTGAAGGTTATGTCGTTGCACGAACCGAAGCGCCAGAACAAAAAACAGATTACAATCCCTGCATCACTTGAGACCAGACCACTTTATTATGACGATACCCAGATATCCGATTTTACTGGTCTGGTACTTTACAGCTCCGGAGGCATTATCATAACAAACCAGACTGCATTTTATCCTGAGGGTGGTGGCCAGCCATGCGATCTGGGCTATTTTGAATATGGGAATAAGAGGATAAACGTAACCTACGTTGAAAAGATAGGAAAGGCAATTATTCACCATGTTGACTCTCATATACCGGAAAAAACGAGAATAAAGGGTCATATTGACAGGTTCAGAAGGAAGAGGTTAATGTACCATCATTCCGCAACTCACCTCTTACTGGCAGTTACTCGAGAAATACTGGGTAAACATGTATGGCAGGCAGGTGCACAGAAAGGGGTTGATGAATCCAGAATAGATATTACCCATTTTTCACGGCTAAGCGATGAGGAAGTGGAAAAAATAGAAAAACGGTGTCTTGAGCTTATTTCAAAGGGGGCCAAGATTATAGTGAGAAATATGGAGTGGTATTCAGCGCTTGACAGATTTGGGTTTTCACTGTTCCAGGGTGGTGTTCCACTGGACAGCAAGCTAAGGGTGGTTGAGATTGAGGGGATTGATGCCGAAGGATGCGGTGGAACTCATCTGGATAATATTAATACACTTGGTTTCATCAAGATTATTCGGACTGAAACTGTCCAGGAAGGTATCCAGAGAATCATATTTGCGGCAGGTGAAGCTGCACTGCTCCGGACACAAAAGGTATACAGATCACTTCGATCCATACAGCTTGACCTTGGCGTAGAAGAGGATAAAGTGGAGGTGGCTTTCCACAAAACTTTCAATCAACTTGTTGAATTGAAAAAACAGGTCGAAACACTTCTCAAGGCTAGGGTAAATGATATTATAAAAAATTCAACAGATTTTGAGGATGGTTCTTTTCCCTTAAGATGTATAGATACCAAACTGAATGAGGAAGAATTAAAATTGATCTCAAAAATTGCCTCGTCTGAGAAGAAATACGTTTACCTTATTACCAATGCCCGTCAGGATGAGTCCAGGAAACTGTTCATTAGCCCGTCATTTGACGCCAATGAATTTATGAGGAAGTTCCAGGGAAAACATATCAATATACTTAATGGCAATAAATTCCTGGTGGAGTTCAGTAGCGATCTTGATACTGCAAAGTTAATAAGCATGATTACAAATAGAAGCAAAGAGTGAATGAAACAAAATAACGATATCGATCAGGTTATTTCTATCGCATCCAGTTATTTTAAATTCAGTACTGAGGATATATCGGATGATTCTGCGATTCTTATGCTGAAAGATCGTGAAAAGGGTGACCTGGAGACATTCAGAAAATTTTTAAATGAAATAGAAAAACTTGGATTCACTGCCTTTACTGGAAATGAATATTCATACCGTATTTATGTAAGCAGGAAACAATATGGACCTAAGAAGACATTATTCTCAAAAAGAATTAAGCTTGTCCTGTTCTTATTATCAATTATTACCGTATTTTATGCAGGTTATTCGTACCAGGTTTCTTTCACAGTTCAGACCTCTGTTGCTTATAACTTAAGCTACGTTTTTGTCTTCTTTGTTTCTCCAGTTTTCAGTATAATTCTATTCAGAGAGGTTGGAAGATACGTCGCATTCAAGACAGAAGGGATGCATTATTCACTTCCCATCCTGATACCAGATCCAATTGGGCTGGGCACAATGGGATCTATTATAAGCCAGTCGCAGCCATTCCTTTCAAAAAAGGCAATGTTAAAATCCGGCCTCTATCCTTTGATTCTTGGCTTTTCATTATCGGCACTATTCCTCTTAACGGGTATTTTTCTGATACCGAACCCATCCCATTTATTGATACCCGTAAACTCCCCTGTCACTAAGCTCAGTCTGCCGGTGATATTTTCGCTGATATTTTTCAGGTTCGCCCCGGAGACTGTCGCACTTAACCTTTTATCCTACGCTGGGTGGGTAGGAATAGTGATAAATGCATTCAATGCGTTTCCTCTTGGTTACTTAGACGGAGGGTTGATCTTTTCATCTCTTGAACCAGATTATTCTAAAATTGCAAGTTACCTGTCTGTAATAGTAATAGCTGCCCTGTCTTTTATATACCCATCCTGGTTTATAATTCTTGTTTTTGCCATAGTTCTTGGGATTCAGGGTCCAACGCCACTTTATGCCCTCAGGTCTCTAAGCAGAAAGAGCAGGCTGGCAATAGTGCTCTCGATATTTTTCGTCGTTGCTGGAATGGTTCCCATTCCTGTTCATATAGTTCCAACTAATTTTGATATGCACATGGAACAGAGCACCTACCTTATAACAAATGGCAGTCGGGAGAATGTCACATTGAATGTATCCCTGACAGACAGTTCAAGTTCTATAATTGTCCCAGCCTTCAATATTAATCCGGCAATTCCGTTTACGGTTTTTTCGAATTCACCCTCCATATATCCTGGAAAAACGTCAAATTTCCTGCTTTCCCTTGGCACATATTCTATGGCTTCTACCGGTATCCATAATTACACAATATCAGCTTATTCCGGTACCTCTGTGATTAAATGCAATTTTATGATCATGGAAATAAACTCAAGCACAGATCTGTCCTTCTCCAACTCAAATCCACTCATTAAGAATGGAAATCCAGGCACACCCATAAACCTCACATTTCTTTACAGTTCAATCGGAGAAGAGAATATCACACTGTATTCAATTGCACCAGATAATTTCAACTACACAATCAAGCTTGAAAATCTTACGTTGGCATATTCAGGCTCAGCTGAAATACTTTCAAGGCCATTCAGTGCCAATTCCGGAGTGCCAATATATGTTTCACTGCTTTCGTATGAGAAGGTTAAGGATTGGGAAATAGTTGCAATGGTTCACAACTTTGACGGTGCAGTGGCCATTATAACGCTTTTATAGGTAATTTAAATGAAAATGGCATTCTTCATTAATCCAGCAGCAGGGTCGGGCTTCTTCCTCAATCAGAAGGATTCAAGGTCTGACTACATTACAAACCAGGAAAGACTGATAGCGATAGAAGCTGGGAATGCCTTCCTGAGGGCCATAGATCAATCGAAACTGCAGATAGTGACACCAACCGGTATAATGGGGTCAATATCACTGGAGGAGAATAACTTGGGGGCAGTTTTGGAGGTTGAAGTTGCCAGGTATAACACGACAGTTAATGATACTGTTAAATTTATAAAATCAATCAATAATATGAATGTTGATTTATTAGTATTTGTCGGTGGTGATGGAACCGCCAGAGACATACTAGAAAACATAGACGCTAAAATCCCCGTTCTTGGTGTCCCATCTGGGCTGAAGATGTACAGTGGCATTTTTGCTATAACACCCCAAAGAGCGGCGGAGGTTGTGAACGCCTTTGCAGCTGGATCCGAGCTTGTTGAGCCAGCGGATATTTTGGATTTGGATGAAGATAGAAAAATTAGGCATTACGGAACGCTGTTGAAACCATCAAGCGAATGGGTTGTGCCATCAGGAAAGACCGAATACCTTACCTCTGATCCATCTGATATCGTTGACTTCATATTTGATTATCTCGAAGATGATTGCACCTACATAATCGGAACTGGAGCAACTTGCAAAAAGATCATGCTCAAGATGGGGATCGAATCTGATCCTTTGGCCATTGATATTGTCAGGGGACGGAAGCTAACAAAATCTGACGCCAATGAAAAGGACCTGCTAGCATTATCAGATAAATGCATAAAAATAATCATTTCACCTCTTGGAGGGCAGAACTTTTTGCTTGGTCACGGAAACAGGCAGATTACTGGTAGAGTCTTAGAAAAAATAGGTTTTTCAAACATAATCGTTATTTCTGCTCCTGAAAAAATAGAGTATACCGACAGGCTCTTCATTGATGTGGATACTGCGGAGTTACCTAGCTACGTGAAGGTTCTAATTGGTTACGGAAAATACAGGGTTATGAAAATAGTGCAATAATCTGCAGTGGCAGCTTCGAATCCAATAAATAAAACTTTTAAGGCTCCTTGCCTTTGACCTTGAAGGAAAGTGAATGGAAAGTTCTAACCGCAGTAATACATTCGCCGATTTATCTAGATTCATGAGAAGATCGCCGAAACTAGTCTCTTATGTGATTCCTCTCATGATATTTCTTTCCCTGGATTATATCGTTACTGGGAAAATATTTCCCATATTGTTCGTCATACTTCTTCCACTGGCACTGGTGATTATATTTGACAAAATGTTTATTGCAGTGACACATTTTTACTTTCCAACGAGAAGGGTTTTTTTCCATGATTTCCTGAACTTCTTTATCTCCGGGATTTACTTCCTGATATTATCACTGCTGTTTCCATACATACCTATCGTATTCAGGGCTGTGATAGCTGTCACATCGACTGGCCTATTGAGATCGATGGTATTCTTTGTATACTATACTGACAGACCGGAGTATCTTATCCTGCCTTCTATGCTGTACACAATATCGACACTGATCCCCGCCCTCGTTCTGATGCCTTCTGCCGACCTGCTAATTGATGCTGTCGTATCATCACTTATTTTTATAGCTGGTGGAATATCATTTGCATATTTTCCAATGAGACGGTTCACAAAAGAATTCGGGCAGAGCCCGGTCTCGATACTCAACTTTTTCCTGAATATACATTCAAAATCGAACATTGAAACCGGCAGTATGTTCTTTTCTAAACTCTACGGAAATAAGCGAACAGTCCCCGTAAAGATCGTCAGCATTGAAAATATGAAACGTGCAAGAAAAGTACTGATGATATTCCCGTATGTTCACCCGGGACCGTTTGGTTCCATTGGGACAAGTAACCTTCCAGCAAAGCTTCAGGAAAGACTTGCTGATCTTTCCACGGATGTAATGGTATTCCACACATCGACCACAAACAGCAACAACAGCGCTTCAGATGCTGATGTTGACAGTATAGCTGATGGTGTCCGAAGTGGATTGGAAAATCTTGCTTATACTGATGTCTGCACAAAAATAAAGAAGATAAACAGCGGCAAGATTTCTGTTTCTATGATAAGGATCGGAAATTTTGGAATAGGTTCCTTGATCCCGGAAAGAGAAAGGTTTGATGATGTAAGCTTGACTGAAGGTCTCAAGATAACGGAACGCATGAAACAGTCTGGGGCTGACGATTTTATAGTGGTTGACGCTCAGAATCATTTCTCGCATGGTGCGAGTGCACTCAGCGACTGTTCTCAGCATCTGAAAACGTTTGAGCGAGAATTTCTACACAATGAACCTAAGAACAAAATAATTACAGGTTATTCCAGAGTTGAAGGTAAGAGCCCGGGTCTCGGCCCAATGGGCATCCAGTGCATAGTATTCAACAGCCAGGGCAAGTACCAGGCTATAGTTCTTACAGATTCAAACAACATAAAGGAAGAAGTCATGGAACTTGCAGAAAAAAAAGTTGATGGGCTCGTTTCCTATCTTGATATTTTCACAACAGACAATCACTATGTCAACCAGGGTACCCTAGACATGAATCCTCTTGGCGAGAGGGATGATAATGAATATGTTTCTGATCTGATAAAGGAATCTGTCGAGAAGGCTATCTCCAACTGCGAAGAATGTGTTGCGGGTGAAGCTTCAACCGACGTAACAGTCTCAATGGGTGAGGAAAATATGTTTGAAAAACTTTTAACAAGTGTTTTCAGCTCTCTCAAGGGTGCAAAATATTCAATCGTCGGCATCGTGGCCGTGACAGTGATATCTTCCTTTCTGGTATTCAGCTTGCATCCTTAGAATTACTGCTGAAAATTCTACTTGTCAAAGCAGGATTCCCAGATGACATGATTATATCCATGAGACAATACGAAACCATTGTCTGCACAACAGGAAGTGCACGGATTGCAATGCATGGATCATGTCTTCCCCTGATTTTTAGCGTAACTGGCTCATGTGTATGAAGATCGACGGTCTCCACTTCCTTCCTGATTGAGGATGTTGGTTTAACAGCGACCTTTAAGGTGATCGGCATGCCGTTAGTTATGCCGCCAAGTATACCCCCATTATGATTGCTTGTCGTAATGAACCGGTTATTCCTGAACTGGATTTTGTCCTGAACCTCGCTGCCCTTCATGGATGACATTGCAAAACCGCTGCCAAATTCTATCCCCTTAACTGCCGGTATAGAAAAGATTGCATGTGATAATACGGATTCAACGGAATCAAAGAATGGCTCCCCTATTCCTGGCGGGATATTCTCAATCCTCACGCTTATGATGCCTCCAACACTATCTCCTTCAGACTGCAGATTTCTGATAAAGGAGTGTGCTTTGCTGTCCGAATCATGATCAGGCATTCTGGTTTTAAAACCATAGGCATCAAAAGGGCTGCCAGGAACATTATCCGTCCTGATGTTACCAATGGAACTTATCCAGGCGTTTACAAATATGCTGTTCCTCAACAATATATCGGCGCAGATGGACCCAGCAGCTACGATCGGTGCAGTCATTCTTCCTGAAAAGAAACCGCCACCAGAGTAGTTCCTGAATTCACCGTATTTCAGAAAGGATGTAAGATCTGCATGGCCAGGCCTTGGACTGTTCTTAATATCAGAATAGTGATCGCTTATTGTATCTGTATTTCGTATAATAACCGTAACTGGCCCACCGTCTGTGTGCCCATTGACGATTCCAGATACAATTTCAGGCACGTCCTGTTCCTTTCTCTGTGTCGTGATATCACTTTGTGCAGGTCGCCGCAGATCAAGCCACTTTTGCATGTTATCTTTATCGATTACAATACCAGAGGGCAGACCATCAAGTATAGCACCAACAAGTTCTCCATGAGATGAGCCGAAGAGAGTGAGTTTCAATCTGGAACCTAGGGTAAATGCCACTATTCTCCATGTTAATGCAATATAAAATGTTGCCATTCCAAGATAACAAAGCAGGATGATCCCTTTTGTCCTGGTCTGGAAGGAAATTAATACCTGTTTTCTGTATAACATTATAGCGAACTGAAATATTAAGAAATATCAGAAAAGACTATAAGAAACTATTAATTCTCATTTTGCCTATGGTACCCGTGGATGAAGTCTCTGAAGATGTCGACGAGTGGGTAACCAAATTAAACATAAAGAGCACGAAAGATGTTCAGATACCGAAGATACTTTTTGATCAGGTTATAGGACAGGATGAAGCAGCTCAGGTAGTTAAGAAGGCAGCCATGCAGAAGCGACACGTGCTACTTATTGGCGACCCTGGAACGGGTAAGTCAATGCTTGCACAGTCAATGGTTGATTTTCTCCCAAAGGAGGAGCTGGAGGATATAGTAGTCTTTCCAAATCCAGAGGACAATAATAAGCCAAAAATCAAGACTTATCCAGCCGGAAGGGGAAAGGAGATAGTCCGGCAGTACCAAATGAGGGCCGAACGCGAGAAAAGGGACAAGTCAAGAGGCATACTTTTCATAATTATATCGGTATTTCTATTCGGTCTGATAATATTCATATTCGATCATGATTTCACTGTCATTTTTCTTGCAATAATGGCGGCTGCATTCATTTACCTAATACTTGCACTTAATCCAGCATTCAGGAATGAGAAAGCACTGATTCCCAAGATTCTGGTCCAGCATAACCCTAATGAAAAACCACCATTCATAGACTCAACGGGGGCCCACAGCGGTGCACTCCTTGGCGATGTAAGACACGATCCTTTCCAGTCAGGAGGTCTAGAGACCCCTGCTCATGATAGAGTGGAGGCCGGAAATATACATAAAGCACACAAGGGTGTGCTCTTTATCGATGAGATGAATCTTCTGAGAATGGAGAGCCAGCAGGCCCTTTTGACAGCCATGCAGGAAAAGAAGTATTCTATTTCGGGGCAGAGCGAAAGAAGCGCTGGTGCCATGGTGCAGACCGAACCTGTCCCATGCGATTTTATTCTGGTTGCAGCGGGGAACCTAGATGCTGTACAGGCAATCCACCCCGCACTCAGATCCAGAATACGTGGTTATGGTTACGAGGTTTATGTAAACAATACAATTGATGATAATGACGAGAATCGCAAAAAGATCGTTCAGTTTATTGCCCAGGAAATTGCAAAGGATAAAAAGATCCCAGACTTTGACCTCAGTGCCATATCCGAAATTATTAAGGAGGCACAGAGGAGAGCAGGAAGAAAGGGCAAACTCACTCTCAGGTTAAGGGAACTTGGTGGCCTTATACGTGTTGCTGGGGACATAGCGATTACGGATAAGATACCAATTGTATCAGCTGAGCAGGTGATAAGTGCCAGAACACTGAGTAAACCACTTGAGCAGCAGGTTGCAGATAGATCAATAGAGGTCAGGAAGAGCTATAAAACATTTCTCACCGAGGGCGGAATGATTGGAAGCGTTAACGGGCTTGCAGTGGTCGGTGCAAATAACGGGATGGCTGATTATACTGGAATAGTTATGCCAATCGTTGCAGAGGTCACCCCTGCGCTTCGAAAAGGCCAGGGAACTGTCATCGCGACTGGTAACCTTGGCAAGATTGCGAAGGAAGCTGTTACAAATGTTTCTGCGGTGATCAAGAAAATCAGTGGTGCCGATATTTCAGATATGGATATACACATTCAGTTCATAGGAACCTATGATGGTGTGGAAGGTGATTCTGCGAGCATATCTATTGCTACAGCCATAATTTCAGCAATTGAACAGTTGCCTGTTGATCAGAGCACAGCCATGACAGGATCAATAAGCGTGAGGGGTAATGTTCTGCCAGTTGGCGGGGTTGCGGCAAAAGTTGAGGCTGCTATCGATTCTGGACTAAAGAAAGTCCTTGTTCCTGCATCGAATTATGGAGACATAATACTTGATCAGAAACACAAGGGAAGGATTGAGATAATACCTGTCTCAACAATCAAGGAAGTGCTGGAGAATGCACTGATCGAATCACCTGAGAGACAGAGCATAATGTCAAAAGTTACTGAAATATTTTCTCCAAAACCGCCCCTTTCAAAGATTTCAGGTAAGAATGGCCCATCCATCGGTTAATATCTGCTACTTTGCTTTTCGATCACGACCTTCGGTATATGATATTGACAGGATCGCTTCAATAAGTGAGCACTTCATTGTGTTTGATTCTTCTATTACGATAAGTGAGTTTCACATAATGTCTGCGTTCAAAGAGGCGAAGCGTGTCTTTTCAAAAAATAGCAAATACAGAAGGTTGGGTACTCTTTTCCTCATGTACCTTACCGGAAATGATCAGATTGAAAGCGCAATCAGAAGTGCGAGAATAACTCAAAATACTGAAAACTTTATATCCATATTACTAGGGGAGCAGAAGTGTGAAGATATTCTGAAGTTATTGCCGGAAAATGTTTGTCTAATTGAGAGACCAATACCAGTGGACATCCCGGAGAAAGACCGCAAAATATTTGACGCTATGACAATGGTATCATTGAAACTGTGAATTTATTTTAATCATGCTGCGATTATCTTTTGAATGAAAAAATTCCTTGCTTATTTAGGTCATATAAATATTGACATAGTTTTTAATGTTCCAAAACTTGAGAGTTCTGGTTCAGTTCCTATACTTGAGGAAAAGCAGGTCTTTGGGGGAACCCTGGGAAATTTCGCAATGGTAGCTTCAAGGCTGGGTCTTGATTTCGATCCATATGCGGCCGTTTCGTCTGAAACACATATGGAATATCTGAATTTTCTCCGGTCAAGGGAAATTGATCTTTCCCATGTTAGAATTTTCGATGGTGAACGTGGGCCATTCTGCTATATAGCGAGCGACAGGAATAATCAGCTTGCCTTCATAAATCAGGGACCAAACCGTGTCTGGAAACCCTCTAAAGAAGCGGATCTTGAAAATGGATATGAATTCATTCATTTCTCTACCGGCCCCCGGGATGAATACCGCCGGATAGCAGAGAATGCAAAAGCAAAAATTGTATTTGACCCGTCACAGGAGATATATCTGTATGATGATGAAGAAATTGACTATTTCCTTTCAAGATCTTATATCGCAATGTGCAATGAGCAAGAATCAAGCAGGTTGAACCCCTATATCGGTAAGTATCCAGGGCTCACTGTCATAAAAACACTTGGCAAAAGAGGTGTAGAAGTTACTCATAATGGGAAACGTGAGGTCTTGAGGGCATTTCCAGCTAAGAAAATACACGACACAGTTGGGGCAGGAGATGCATTTCGGGCAGGATTCTACGCATCCCTTTACAGAGAGAACACTTTGCATGAATCGATTAAATATGGAATGCTAGTCTCTTCAATCGCAATTTCAGAACCACTGAAGGACTTCAGTATGTCGTGGAATCAGATAGTTGAAGTAATGAAGACTGAATCTATAAAAGCAAAAGCTGACTGAAATTAAAATAGGCAAATTTTTTTAGTGTAGTATACAATAGAAGTGACCGTGTCGGTTTATGAGTTTGAGGGTAGAAGACCAGTTATAAGCTCAAAGGCTTTTGTTTTTGAGAATGCAGTAGTAATCGGTGATGTCACTATTGGCGACTATGTGTGGGTTGGCCCTGGAGCTGTTCTGCGCGGAGATTACGGAACAATAAAGGTTGGAGATTACTCGGCAATTGAGGATAATTGTGTGATACATGCAAGACCAGGGGAAAAAACTGAGATAAGCGAACATGTTACCGTGGGGCACCTCTCCACAATTCATACTGCAACACTAAAACCATGGGCGATCGTTGGCATGGGGTCCACTGTTTCTGATTTTGCTGAAGTAGGTGAATGGGCCGTTATTGCAGAAGGAGCCGTTGTTAAGGCACGTTCGAAGATACCTGATAATGCAATAGCTGCAGGTATACCAGCAGCTGTCATTGGATCTGTTAATGATGAATACAAGAAACTGTGGACAGAATACAAGGCAAATTATAACAGCTTTTCCGATAGGTACAGGAATATCAGGAGGATTTGAATCAACAAAAAAGAACAAAGATATGCCCTGAACAAAGATATTTAACCCATTCCTCACTTCTTGTATATGGATAAAATGTTTGAGATAAAGGATGCTCACGTGCGAGTAATTGCAGATTCCAGGGGGAATCCAACCGTCGAGGCCACGGTAATTCTTGAAAATGCTCACGGAATATGCTCAGCCCCTTCCGGTGCAAGTACTGGAGAAACTGAGGTTAAGGCATTTCCGGATGGCGGAGCAGCAAAATCAGTTGAATTATTTAACAAATTGGTCAAGAAGGAAATAATCGGTTTTAACTCCCTTAAACAGAAGGAATTTGACAGGAGATTGGAAGAGATAGATGGAACAGACAACTTCAGTAAAATCGGCGGAAACCTGGCAACCGCACTTTCAATTGCACTGGCAAAGGCTTCTTCCAATGCGATTGGTATACCGCTGTACAAATACACCGGTGGTCTTTTTTCCTATAAGATTCCTAAACCACTTGGTAATGTTCTCGGAGGGGGAAAACATTCCAGAAATGGCACGACTATCCAGGAATTCTTTGTATCGACGCAGACTGACGATGCCTTCAAAAATGTATTTACAAACATCAAGGTACATAAACGTGTTGGAGAAAAGTTGTCGGAGAAATTCCCTGATATAAGCATAGGAGTTGGCGACGAACGCGCATGGACATGTAACATAGAAGACCTCGAGGCTGTCGACCTTGTCAGAGAGGCAGCTCATGAAATAGAAACCGAAACAAAGACAAAAATTCTCGTAGGAAGTGATCTGGCAGCTACATCATTCTTTGAGAATGGAAAATATGTGTACCGTAATGAAAAGAAGACGCCAGATCAGCAGATTGATTTTGTGGAAGCACTGGTGAAGGAGCACGGTTTTTCAATAATTGAAGATCCTTTGGTTGATACCGATTTTGATGGTTTTTCTGCTATAACTAAAAGGGTTGGGGATCGCGCGTTGATTGTAGGAGACGATCTCTATACAACAAATCCGGAGAGAATAAAGAAAGGTATTGAAAAGAAATCTACAAATGCAGTCCTCATTAAAGTCAATCAGATAGGTACACTTTCCAAGACAATCGAAGCTGTCAGGCTTGCCAATTCCGCAGGCTGGAAGACCGTTATTTCACACAGGAGCGGTGAAACAACTGATAATTTTATAGCGCATCTTGGGGTTGCATTCGGGAGTGAAATGATCAAGTCCGGAACAATCGGAGGAGAAAGGTTATCGAAGCTTAATGAACTCATTAGGATACAGGAAGACTTTTGACATTGCATATAATGGGAATGGGCCTCCGCGGGTACAGATCACTGACAGTTGAGGAGATAGAACGGTTAAAGAAATGCGACAAAATATTCATGGAGCAGTACACATCAGGCTCTATGAAAGATGACCTCCAAAGAATATCCAGTGAACTGGGAAAGGATATTCAGCAGGTCAATCGTGAAGATGTGGAGCAAACCGATGTGATTATAAAAGCTGCCCAGCAGACTGAAACCGCTTTCCTGGTCATAGGGGATGCACTTACAGCTACAACCCATAATCAGATACGTTTTGAGGCAGAAGACCTCGGCGTTCATGTCAGAATCTATGAAAATGCCTCCATAGTGACAGCTATCATGGGCTACCTTGGTCTGCATTTATACAACCTTGGCCCGGTAATCTCCCTTCCCTTTGTATCACAAAAATTCTTTCCAAGGAGCCCGTATGATAAACTTGTCAGAAATATTAAAAACAAGGAACATTCGTTAATTCTGCTTGACCTCTCTCCATCCGGTTACATGAAACCTTCAGAAGCTGTGCATATTCTTCAGAATATGAATGATAAATTTGGAAAAAAAATTGAACTGGAAAATATCAGATTATGCGTTGTGAATGCATTTGGGATGCCTGAACAAAAACTTTTTATCGGAACTCCTGTCAGCGTAAATAAGGAAAGTTTTTCGGCCATGCCATCAGCAATTGTTGTCCCTGGAAAACTGGACTCATCTGAAAATGATTCCCTTAGAAGATTATCCGTTTCAAGTGACTACTAATAATTAGTTGTTATTCTGCCCACTGCATATTCTCTGCGAAAGTTATAAATTTGATCTTGGACTTCCAGACCGGCGATAATTATAGAAAGACCTGCTGTAACTAAACTGAAAACTGATGTACTTATAATTGGGGCCGGTGGTGCTGGTCTTCGAGCTGCCGTTGAGGCTCTCAAGCAGGACGTTAGTTTGCTGATAGTTTCTAAATCCCTTCTCGGAAAGGCGCATACTGTCATGGCTGAGGGCGGCATTGCAGCATCTCTTGGAAATGTTGACAAGGAAGATAACTGGAAGGTGCATTTTGCCGATACCTACGTCGAGGGTGTATATCTCGGAGACTGGAGGCTTGTTGAAAAACTGGCCAAAGACGCTCCTGAACGGGTTCTGGAACTCGAGGAATTCGGGGCACTCTTTGACAGGAATCCTGAAGGAAAGATATTGCAGCGTGCCTTTGGGGCGCATACTTACAGGCGACTCTGTCATGTCGGAGATAAGACCGGTCTGGAGCTTATCAGAACCCTGCAAGATAAAGTTCTGCATAGTGGCGCATCCTTCCTGGAAGAGACAATGATAACGAAACTTGTGACTGACGGTAATAGAGTCTATGGCGCAATAGGATTTGACCTTAAAAAGGGAAATTTTGTGGTCATATCTGCCAGGACAGTTGTTATAGCATCTGGAGGGCTTGGAAGGATGTTCAAGGTTACTTCCAATTCATGGGAATCGACAGGGGACGGTCTTTACCTTGCCTTTGAAGCTGGGGCGGAGCTAATGGATCTTGAAATGGTGCAGTTCCACCCGACTGGGATGGTCTGGCCACCTGCGATAAGGGGTCTTCTTGTGACGGAGGGCGTAAGAGGTGACGGTGGCCTTCTCTTTAATGCCAAGGGTGAAAGATTTATGCTCAGGTATTCACCGAGCAAGAAGGAGCTTGATGCCAGGGACGTTGTTGCCAGGTCAATATACAGAGAGATAATGGAAGGACGTGGTACGGAACATGGGGGCGTCTATCTGGATATATCATACAAGGGTGCCAAATACATAATGGAAAAACTACCGAGTATGTATATGCAATTCAAGGAGTTTTCTGGTGTCGATATAACAAAGGAGAAGATGGAGGTTGCACCAACATTACATTACCATATGGGTGGAATCAGGATAGATCCAGAAACGAATGAGACAAAGGTAAAGGGTCTCTTCGCAGCTGGTGAGGCAGCATCTGGTGTACACGGTGCAAACAGACTTGGCGGGAATTCCCTCGCAGATCTGCTTGTCTTTGGTAAGAGAACTGGTGAATCTGCTGCAAAGTATGCTGCAACTGTTAAGGAAAAGGAAGTAAGCGACACTGATGTCAACGGAGAAATTGATAGGGTTCTTGCATTTTTAAATAAACCGGATGGAGTAAATCCATACACACTCTTTGAGAGATTGAGGGTTGCCCTTTCTACCAATGTTGGGATATGGAGAGATGAGGAAAACCTGAAAAAGGCACTAGCGGAAGTGAGGCAAATCAGGAAAGAGGCGCTGAATGTTGGTGTTAGCGGCTCTACAGTTTTCAACCCAGGCCTTGTTACGTGCCTGGAGATAAATGGTATGGCTGCAGTGGCTGAAATGCTTGTCGTTGCGGCTATAGAGAGAAAGGAGAGCCGTGGAGCGCATTACAGGCTCGATTATCCGAAAACCGACAAATCATGGAGAAAGAACATCATATTCAGAAAAGACGGCAATTCATATCAGATGAGAACTGAACCTGTTCCAGAACTTCCGCCGGAACTTGAAGCTTTATTACCGAAGGAGGCCACATAGAATGCCTGAAAAAGTTGTGATTTCAATAAAAAGATCGAACCCGTCAGCCAATGAAGCGCCACATTTTGTAGATTATGAAATTACACCGGATGAGGGGATGGTGGTACTAGATGCAGTGCATTACATTGAGAATAACATCGACCCCACTCTTGCAGTCAGATGGAACTGTAAAGCAGCAAGGTGCGGTTCATGCTCGGCTGAGATCAACGGCCTTCCGAGACTTATGTGCAAGACAAGGATAGACACAATGGGCAGCAGGATAAAGATAGAACCCATGAGGGCTTACCCTGTGGTAAAGGATCTTGTCACCGATGTTTCGCATAACTGGACAATCGCGAAGAAGATACCACCTTTCACGCCGAAGCCGGATCTGCCGAAACCATGGAGGATGCAGGCAATCGACGTAACAAGATCAAAGGAGTTCAGGACCTGCATAGAATGCTTCCTGTGCCAGGATGTCTGTCATGTAATAAGAGAACATGAATCAAACTATTTCGGGCCAAAACACATGGTCAAGGTTGCTGCACTTGACATGCATCCTCTGGATTCTCTTGACAGATCTGGATTACTTCACACTGAAGGTGGGATAGGTTTCTGTAATATTACAAAATGCTGTCAGAATGTATGCCCTGAGAGTATTCATATTACAGATAATGCCATCATTCCGGAAAAGGAGAGGATCGTGAATGAA
Source organism: Thermoplasmata archaeon (assembly GCA_021797055.1). The sequence continues at coordinate 32,959 of JAKAAI010000006.1, forward strand.
TTTTACGATCCAATTGGGATCCTCGTTCACAGGATGAGGAGGAGAAAAAGATGATTGAAAACAAAAATAAATTTTCAATTGGTGGCGAACTTTTCGAACTGAACTGGAGGTTCTGGGGATTTGTCCTGATCCTGTTGCTTTCAGCAGCTGCACTTTATCTGTATCCGGTTGGGGAATATCACGGATATGTTGATCCATTCTATTCACCAACTGTTCTCGTATTGCCGTTCGTTGCTCTCTTCAGGTTGTCTTGCTACGCTTACAGAAAGGATTATTACAGACATGTTTTCAAGCACCCTATGGCCTGCCTCAATGATGAAAGGATGGATTCTCCAAAGAGGATTTACAGAGGGGAAACCGGATTTTTTTCATTGAACAACTTCCACAGATATTTCTTTTACATAGGTTTGGCTCTCCTTCCATTCTTCTACTATGATTTCTATGTATCTATGTTTTATACAAGCGGCTTCTTCATCTTCAGGCTTGGAAGCATAATAATACTGGCAAATGCTCTCCTACTGACTTTCTGGACAGTTTCCTGCCATGCATTCAGGCACCTTATAGGTGGGTATGCCGACTGCTACAGCTGCCTTTCTGGCGGTAACACAAGGAAGAAGATATACAATGGTCAGTCATGGCTTAACCTGTATCACGAACAGTTCGCATTTATAAGTCTGCTTGTTGTTGTTGCCGTTGACCTTTACATTAGAGCTCTAATGGCTGGATGGCCTGTTGACTTTACATTCCTGAAGATTGCTATATGAGGTGAAATACATGAGTTACAACATTTCTAGGGTAAAATATCCACTGTTTTTTCTGGGTTCTATACTGATGACACTGCCTGCCATTATATACAAATTCCACAGTTTCAATGTTTCAATTGTGGATTATTCAGTTCTGGTAGGCTTCTTGTTGTTTGCTTTCTCTATTGTATCCGGAATAACTGCATTCAGAAATCACTGATCTTTTTTAATACCATTTAATTTAAGTATATGATCCACAAGCATTAGAGGCATTCCCATCCTCTCTGCAACATAATTCTCATCCATGCTCTCTATATAAAGATTAACGATTTTCCGTGTTATAGGGTCCATTACCTGAGAATTCACTTTAGCGTGTATTCTTTCCAGAATCTGATCCTTGGTGGCCAGCAACTTGACCCTCTTGCTGTTTATGTCGTCTATCTGCCTGTTGATCTCAGCCAGACGAACAAATAAATCATCGTCTGCTGTTTCCAGTTTTTCTGAATCGTCAAAATAGATATTCTTTTTTGTTATGTTGAAAAAATTTCTCGAATAATCTATAATTAGGGATGAAAAGCCTGTCGGTGTGTATATCTTTTTCCTGCCATTCTCAGGGTCCTGCATCAGCCGGATTAGATTTGCCCTTTCCAGCAGGAAGAGATGCTTGTTTATCGCCTGCTGCGATACACCGACAAGCTTACTAAGTTCCATGGCATAGGAAGTATCAGACGTCAGCTCTCGCAGGATTTCTCTCCTGGTGGAGTTTTCAATCGCTGAAATCAGTGCCTCTATCTGATCTTCCATTCAGCCACCTTTACTCTATTGAGACTTTTCTTCCGTTTCCTTCGGACTGCTTTTCCTTCGCAATGGAAAGGTCAAGGATACCGTTCACGAACTTTGCCCTGCAGCTTTCTGGTTTCAGCTTGAAGTCAAAGTCTATGGACTTATGGTATTTTCTTGGACCCTCCTTTACGTTAAGCGTTACATTCCTTTCGGAAACGTTCAGATCGATGTTCTCTTTTGAAATCCCGGGAAGTTCGTATGTTATATACACATTATTCCCGTCCTCGTTCAGATCAGTGAGGGGTTCACGTACGTCCTGTTCGATCTGCCTCTGTGGGCCCCTGTGCATCATCTCAGGAACATTTCCAAATTCCTGGAATGTCGGCCTTCCGTCAGGTCCCTGCCTATATGTGAAACCATACACAAACGGGCCCTCTATGGTGGTCTCAGGGTTCTTCATAACGTTGTTGAAAAACCTCATCAGCCGGTCGTTCATCCTTCTGAAATCTATTCCGAAATCGCCAAACATATCGTCAAAGAAATCTCTGTCCCAATAGTCGTCTCCATCTTTTATGTGTCTTCGTACCATTTCAATCACTCCTTTACAATCTGTGGTTGTAAATCACTAATTGCAATAACCTATTTAAATGTTTTGAATATCAAAAATAACGGTAAATGCACTATTTTCAAGTATCGCCTGAAACTGAGTTCTTTTTTCTGTAACCGTAATAATAGAGAAGCGCGAGTACCACAACCCCGGCTGCTGCAGCTGCGTATGTTATATTGTCTGATATTCCCATTATACTGTTCCAGGCGTTGCCGAGATGGAATCCAATGTAAAGTAAGACCGCATCCCAGATTATCATTCCTGCCACTGTATAGAGAATGAATCTGGTTATCCTCATCCTTCCAAAACCTGCTGGAATGGAGATGAATGTTCTGAAGATGGGAACTAAACGTGTACCAAAGACAGCAATATCTCCATATTTGTTGAACCAGTTATTCACACGATCTATGCTCTTTTCACTGACTCCAACTTTTTTCCCATAGATCTTAACGAACTCCATTCCGCCCTTATCACCTAAAAGATATGCCAATAGAGCTCCTACAAGATTGCCTGTTGTCCCAGCAATCAGAACTAAAATATAAGCGGGTATTCCTAAGTATGAGGGTAGCTCATTCTTAAAAATAAGGTATCCTGAAAATGCCATTACAACTTCAGATGGTATTGGTAAGAGGAGACCTTCAAGAACCATTAGAGCAAATATACCCGGGTACTGGACATTCTCAATAAAATTTGTAATATATGTAATTACAAGTCCTACAATAGTCATTTAGTCTTCCCCTTCCAGGCCAGAATATTCACCCAGCATAACCTTTACCTCAGCTGGCTTCAGAGAGAACTGCCTTCTAACAATATTTGACTCTAAGAACATTAGCTCTGATAGCTCATCTGGATAGCCTTCGGCATAAATAATCTCAGTGATTTTCGCGTTAATGATCATTTTTGCGCATACTACACATGGATGTGTTGTGACATAAATCTTGGAATCTTTTATACTCGAACCGTGCACTGCAGCCTGAATAATTGCATTCTGCTCAGCATGTAGGCCACGACAAAGTTCATGTCTTTCACCGGATTTAACATTCATATCATCGCGGATACAGCCCACATCACTGCAATTCGCCAGTCCGGATGGTGGCCCATTGTACCCGGTAGCGATTATGTTGCGGTCCTTGACAATTATTGCACCAACTTTCCGCCTGATACAGTTAGCCCTGGATGCAGCGAGAAATGCCATTCTCATGAAGTACTCGTCCCAACTAGGTCTATGGTTATCTTGCAATGTGGCGTAATGCATAAGCTATGATTTAACTTTTATCTTGAAATATCTCGAAAAATAGAAAAACAATATATATCTTATAAGAGAAAACGATTACCTCTTTATTGGTGGCATTAATAAAATGGATCTCCCCAGTGTAGTTTCAGTTAATGAATCCTTTTACCCCCATCAGGGAGGCGCTGAGATCAGGGCATTCGAAACTCTTACTAGGTTATCCAAGAAGGGTTTTTCCGTGAAGGTATTAACGAATCCATTCCCAGAAAAGATCGATGTGCCGGGCCTCGATATGGAATACATCACAGATTTGAATGAATCCCAGTATTTTAAAAGTGGATCAAGGAAGTATATGGGGGTCAGGGAATTCAGCTATAGAATTAAAAACAGGTTGAAGCATGATTCGCAGGAGGACATGTTTGTATTTGATGAGTTTCCTCTCTTACCAGCCATTAAAGGAGCAGACGCATTACCAGGGAACAAAACTAAATTTTTCACATGGCATGAGGTTCTCGGCAGGTATTACAGTCAGAGAGGTCTTCTCTGGAGGATAGCCGCGCGCTGGGAAAACAAGGTAGCTAGAAGTTTCACAAACAATATTGCAGTGTCAAACAGTGTCGCCTCTATGGTGAAGAATAACTACAATATACCAAATGTTTCAGTGGTTGAGAACGGTATAAACTCATACGACTACCAAAAGCAGTGTGGAAAGGAATGGGGTAAGTTGATTTATATCGGTCGCCTGGAACCTCATAAAAGGATAGACCAGCTTGTAAAGAAGTTGAAATACTTTCCAGAATTTAATTTAGAGGTTATAGGCAGCGGGAGCCTCGAAAACCAGATACACAATCTGGCGAGAGGTGCGAACAATATCAATTTTCTCGGTAATCTAGGCAAAGATGAAATGATAGATCATCTGGTGAAGTCATGGATATTTGTCATGCCAAGCTATCGGGAGGGTTTTTCTATTGCTTCGCTTGAGGCGATGGCGGCTTCTGTTCCGGTCACAACAATAGGCGGACCTTACAATATGGCTGCCAATGAGATAATAAGAAACGGCGAAAACGGCATTGTAGCAAGCGATTTTGATGATATGTTTAATAAGATCAAGGCACTCTATGCCGATGAATCTGCATGGGGGCGTCTCAGCATGAATGCAAAGGAATTCTCCAAGAGATATGACTGGGAAGTTATAACTGAAAAACTTTCAAAAACATTATTGTCTTCATGGTAAATTTTAGAAATGCTATTGTTCCGCTAACTGTTTTTATAATTGCAGTGGTTATCAGAGCAGCTATTTTTTATGGAACTAAAGTGCCAACAGGTGACGCAGGTGAATTCGCCACCTTTGAAAGGGAAATCTATCTAAATAAAGGAATGGTTCCAAGACTAAATGAGGTTTATTATCCAGGCAGCCTGTATATTTATCCACCGTCAATTTTTCTCTTCCTATATTATTTGAATGAAATCCTGTCTTCATTAATACCAATAAATGGCTACCTCTGGTTGAATGAACTGCTCTACCTCGCCATATTTACAAGTGCCATGCAGTCGATCATACTATATTTATATCTTAAGAAATACCAGAATGCAGTTGAAAGTGTCTTTTCTGTCTTCATGTTGATATTTTTCGATGTATCAATATATGCTCTTTCCTGGGGAGGCTATCCATACATTGTATCAACTTTCTTTCTTGTCCTGCTTCTGATCACACTGGAGCGTAGATGTACCGGAAAGTCCTGGACATTCTATTCAGTGGTTCTAATAATTATGATAGCTTTCACGCATGATCTAACCTACTTTTTTTCAGAGTTATGCATATTTGGCATTCTGATATTTGATCTCGTAAAAAAGGATTTTAAGCCTGCTCTATCATCTCTATCCGTACTGATTGCAGGTGCCGCTGCGGGAATCTACTGGTGGCTTCCAAGAATTCGGTTTGTAATAGGCGCGATAACTGTTCCTACTTCTTCCGGAACTGGGATATTCAATCCAGTAGTCACTAAAACTGTGCTATTCCAGGCAGTCCCTTTTATGATACCTGTTATTTTTGTCGCTTTGCTGGAACTATATGCAACTATAACGTTGAGGAAAGTAGAACCTCTTGATACGTTTTCCATTGCACTCATCTGCAGCCTGGCAGGCCTGGCCTTTATTCCTGTGGATTTGACCATAACTGGCAGGATAGCGCTTTATTCTTATACGTTGCTAATGATAATTGTATTGAAAAATCTTAAGATAATATCGGAATCCGGTCTTTATAAAAAAACATTGTTGGGGAGGAAGAAATATCTACTAACTATCCTCTCAATCTTTATCGTTGTTGCGGGACCAACTCAAATAGTAATGGCAAATCATACGGTATCCTACTATAATTCAGGGGATTTTGCTTACAGCCAGAGTCTGATAACCTATGGTCAGCAGCATTTTAATAATTCAACTGTAATTGCTCCAAGTATTGGAAACTACCTGTCTGCTGAAACAGGGGCCAGAGTAATTATTTATTCTGGTTTCATAGTCGGGTTGGATGAAATCCAGGAAAGAAATGCTGCCCTTTCGGTTATACTGAATTCAACTTCAAAGGCTGCACTTGCAAACATTTCAGAGTTCGATATTAAATATATTGTAGTGCAGAACATTTACCTCAATACAACCATTGATGGCTATTTGATCACTTTTCCAGCCTTATATTACATGTATCTTGGTACATTTGGTTCCTATACACTGTATGAGGTCAGACCAGGGCTATAGAATGTGTCATCTGTATTTACCGTGATTAATTTTTCTGCGATAAAACAAGACACTTGTTGAAAGCAAAACGGGTATAACGGTTCCAGATAATATGTATAAATACGATACGGGAAGGAAGTTTATAGCAATCGTTCGCCAGGAACCGTTGATTATCAGTTTGGATATATGCTGAATTATATACCCTTTTATGCCTGGTACAACGACAGAATATGAACCATTGGATTCAACGAAAGTAATAGTACTGTCTTTTGATGATCTCATAGAACCGTTTAAATCGATGGACCATTTAACATTCTTCGGGAGACCTGATTCCCGGAACTCAACTTCGTAAGGAATTGTCTTAGTTAAACCAAAGGAGATTACCGAAAGTGAATCTGAAAGTTGATTGACAATATACAGGTTACCGTTCAATTTATCAAACGAAAAATCAGATGGATCTGTACCTACTCCAATGTTTCCAATTAACGTTAGAGTTGTTCCGTTTATTACGGATATTGTGTTGGAACATGCGTTTGCAATATATACCAGACCATTCCGCGGATTCATGAATATATTTCTAGGATGTAATCCAACATGGATGTTTTTTACGATTTTACAATTTGAGGTATTTATTACTGAAACAGTATTTGAAAGCTCATTCGTTATAAATGTGAATCCACTGCTCTCATCATAGAAGAGTTCCCGTGGGGAACATCCGACGCTTACAGTATTCATAACATCATAACTTGTCGTATTTATTACAGTGAGTGAATCTGAAAATTTGTTCAGAACAAGTAATCTATTTGTCTGAGTGAGTGCCATTTCTACCGGTCTCGCCCCAACAGAGATTGTGCATGTTATGTTATTTGATCTGGTGTTTATAATGGACACCGTATTATGGCAATAATTCGCTACATACAGGGTTGAGGTCTTTGTATTGAGCAGCATGGCAACAGGTCCGCAACCAACTGAGATATTTTTTTCAATTTTATCTTTTGTTAAATTTATTACTGAAATAGTGCTCGAAAGATAATTTGAAACATAGAGTGTATCCGTTCCCTGATTTAGACAGAGAAAATCTGGACTTTTGCCTACCGTGATATTTTCGGTCAGTCGTCCAGAGAATGTATTGATAACTGAAACTGAATCTGAGAGCTCGTTTGCGACATATATCTTACCTGTTTGGGTGTCAAATGAGACTGAGAATGGTTCTGCTCCAGTCAGTGCTCCTTCGCTAACGCAATTATCGGACAGATTGACTATCTGTGTTATATTATTATTCCATGAAAATGCATAGAGTTCATTGTTTTGCGGATCGATTATGACATTATTTGGGTATGAATTTGACGCAGGTAAATTATAGTTTCCTGGAAATATTGAGTTGTTCCGCAAATCTATGGTGCATTTGACAAATCCTGCACCTCCGGTGTAAAATGCTCCAAAAGACTGATTTTTTTCCGTTGCCGACACTCCGTACAGGTTTATATTATGATGGACCGAAGTAGAGTCATTCGAAAGGATATTGAAGGTTATGAGAAGTATCATGATTATCATAAGTACAGCGGTAATTTTTCCGGTGAACTTACTAAGCTTGTGCACATTGTATTTATGTTTTTCAGGAATATAAACATTAGAGGATTGCTAAAAACTTCCATCCAAAGGTTTTGTCACTACCACATGAACAACATCGAAGATTCTATACTATATTCAGATCATGTGAGCGAGGAGATTGATGCACCAGGTATTCCATTAACAAGTATATAAGAATGAATTTCTTTTGAGAGGATAAGGCCATTTCTGATCTCCAATAGAATTATTCACAAAAGGACGAAAAACGAATTATAATCCAATTATATTGATAAAGATTCTTCTATTGCATCAGTGGTATAGTCTTTCGGTCCACAGGTGGAAAAATAATCCAGACAAAAAACTCCTTCATGAATTTTCCTAGATTTTCAGAGAATCTGCCTGATTGAATTACAATATAGTATTTCCCGGCGCCTTTATCAGAGACATGAAATGATGGCCTGTTATCCGCTGAATTAAGAGATCAGGTAATGAATAAAGGAAGATCCTTTTGATGGATAAAATACAGGACGCTTTATTCACCGTGCAAGATAAGAGAGATTACCGCAAACTTTAGTATGAAGATGCAAAAACTAGAGGATCGAAGAATAATGATAATTTCAAGACATAATTTATAAATACACATTCCATAGCTATCAGCGTGGCTTCAGTCCATGATTTATCCTCAAGAGTTATGCCTGTATTTTTCCACTGCCGTTATGACCGGAAATTAGATCCGTTAGTATATATTGAGGCTTCACGGAATTCCCAAGTGGATATGCCATTCAACTCTACGTGAAAATGGTTTTTATGGTATCTGGCACAAACTAAACCGCATATAGAATGGGCCCGACCGGATTCGAACCGGTGACCACCGCCTTGTAAGGGCGGTATCATAACCACTAGACTACGAGCCCAGATCAGACTGTAATTTCTCAGTTAATAATATCTGTTTGTTTTGTTTGAATGAGCCGATCCCACATGTTTGTCAACATAAATGCAGAGGAGTGAACGGCTTGTATATCGCCAGAGCTTATGCTAACTGCAGAAAATAGAAGTGAAATAAGCTATTGGATTGGTTCAAAAAAATGCATGACAAATATAACAGTACCCTTGTAAATGGAGATCAATAATCTGGTGGATCCATCGCTCCTCTTGAGTTCAAGAGCCCCTTTGAAGAGAGAAATAAAGGAAGGGTAGGTCATCTCATCAAGATACCAAATATAATCTTGACAATCCTTTCGAAACTTCAGTCATTGCGTAGCTTCTACCTTCAGATCAATTGACGAAAATTCCATAATATAAGCATGGATCACATGCGTAACAAATGGCAGCGATAGAAGTATATTCAGGAAGGCAAGGAAGATTACCATGGGTATTTAATCCCTTTGTGCAAATTCCGGTAGTGAACTGCTAGAACCGCACCCGCGAAGAATGGAGAAAATATTCAGGGAGAATGCATTAATGCTTCCACAAAATCTTGAGTGTCTCTCATGTTTCAAGATAGTTGAACTTATTGGGAATCCTTCACACGGAATGAACGGGACAGACATGTTAAATATTGAAAGAGATGGAATGTTCAAACATATTCCGAGATCAGAAGAGAATCATGCAGGAAGCGGTAAAAGCAACCTGACATGATTATACTGCACAGAGTAATGCTTCGCAGATGCAGTATTATAAGACCTCTGTGAAATGACACATACGACAGATGCAAACGATCCTTGCAATACACTTTTTGTTAGAAAATCATTTATTTTATTTATTAAATAGGAAATTCTACATAACAAGATTTAAAAAAGATAATTAAATTCCCTATTGGATGCCAGAAGACGAAGTTAAGGATAAATCAAGGAGAACTTTTTTGAAAGCTATGATTGTTCTTTCGGCTGGCGCGGCGGTTGCAAGTGTCTTGAAGGGTGGAATTACTAATCTGGTCGCCCCCTCTGTCGGATTAACAAGTTTTCCCTCCTTACTCATAGTAGATGCTTCAGGGAAACCACTGATTGCAGACGACGTCCCCACAAGCACTGATACACCATTTCTCTTTGACTATCCGTTGCAGGATGATCCAAACTTTCTGCTGAATTTGAATAAACCTATTAGTGCTTCGACTGTTTCGATCCCTGCGACTGGAACCTCATATCAGGCTCCTGCCGGAGTTGGTCCTAACAATAATATAGTTGCCTTTAGTGCAATTTGTCAGCATCTTGGTTGCAAGCCACCAGAAATTCATTATTACACACCAGGTTCATCTGTTTTGGGAACTTCTTTTAGCGGCTCGACTAATCCAGGATATATTCACTGCTCCTGTCATGGCAGTACATATGACCCAAGCAAGGGAGCTGCGGTTATAACTGGTCCGACCATACACCCTCTGCCTCCTGTTGAACTTGTTTATAACAGCGATAAAACACTCACAGCAGTCGGTATGACGAAAGGTTCCCCGACGATTTACGGGAGAGTCAGTGATTTAAGTGGCGGAAATCCATTATCTGGAACAACAACGCAGGCCACATATTTGAGTCCTGGGTGAAATTAAATGGCAAAAAATATTTCTGACAAATTGGCGGAGACGGCTAAGGTTGCGACAGCGAAGGTGAATGATCTGGTCGGTGTGGAAGGTCTCCATATTAACGAACTCCCACTTAAAAAGGTACCTTCTTATATGAGGAGAAAGGGTGGGATTTGGTACTGGACCGGGGCCCTGATAACTATGGCCTTCGTGTATCAGGTTATAACTGGCCTTATATTGTTACTTTATTATGATCCTGCAAATGCTTACAATGGCACAGAGGCACTTATATCAACTGTACCGTATGGTGCGCTTATACTCTCCACACATCTATATGGCGCCTATGCAATGATTGTACTCATTTACGTTCACATGTTCAGAAACTATTTTACTGCTGCCTACAAGAAACCGAGGCAGCGTCAGTGGATTCTAGGTGTAATATTGCTCGGTTTGACACTTGGGGTTGCTTATTTTGGCTATTCAATGACCGGGGATCAGTTATCACTGGACGCAACTGATGTAGGGAGAGGCATCGCTGAATCGGCACCTGTCCTTGGAACTTTTCTCGAAACAGTAGTATTCGGTAATGGAACCTCCACAGATACCTTTATGAGAATGCTTGGCTGGCACATTATTTTCACTGCCCTTGTCGGGCTTGTCTTTGGGCTCCATTTCTATCTTGCAGAATCAAACTCAATCATGCCAAAGTCGAAGGACACAAATGGCAAATTTCCAGCAGTTGATACAGAGAAACCGGATTACAAGCCATGGTATCCATATAATTTCGCATTTATGGCTCAGTTAGCCATGTTTGCATTTGGATTCATTATCCTGGTGCCATCTATAGTTGCGCTGATACCCAGCGTGCCCGTTCTTTTTTCGCCGTTTCCTATATCTCCGTCGCAAATTCCTCTTGTTCAGGCAGGTGTAATCCCTGCATATCCGCCATGGTTTTTACTGTTCCTTTATAAGGCTGTGGACTTCAACATACTGCCTTACGAGGTCGGGCCTCTTCAGGGTCTTGCACCGTACTTCGTTATATCGGTCATATTTGGAGGGGTTCCTGCTATTTATTTCATCCTACTGCCATTCCTTGATAGAAGCAATGACAGACATCCTCTTTCCAGGCCAATAATAACGTCGTTTGGTATACTTTCTATAATTTACCTTGTCGTGTTATCCGTTTGGGGCGCTATCCAGCCTGGTATTCCTATTTCAATGATGACTGTCGCAGTGGTTTTCTTGATCCCATTCTTTGTAGTTGTTTTATCGATCTTGTACCTTTCAAACCTGTACAGAAAAGGGAAGTTTAAATTAAGCGTGAACAGATTGATAACCTCTTATCTCATCTACATATTCCTGTTTATAAGACCTCTGTGAAAT
>JAKAAI010000048.1 GCA_021797055.1 Thermoplasmata archaeon
CTGAAATGTTTCATGCATCTTGAGACAATTTGCAAAATTAATTAAGATACATTCGGTTCTACGCTTTATAGCAGAACAGTCTCACACAGAAGCTCATAAGACCCTATACACCTGAACAGAACGGCATCGTTGAAAGAGCAAACAAGACCATGAGGGAATCTTTGGTAAATGTGATACTGACAGACTATTGGCAGGCCAGATCTGAAATATCCAGAATCATTGAATACTACAACAATAACAGGAGGCATTCATCGCTCAACTATCTCACACCGATCCAGTATTACAGGGGAGATCCTGATGTCCTGCTTGCAGTAAGGGAAGCGAAGATTGAGAAAGCTAAGCTAATAAGGAAGGAAAACAATATGTTGAAAAGAAATGGGGGTGAAACGGCAGGACCTGTATCATAATTCTTTTCGTGAATTGTCCAGAATTGAGAAAAACAGTATAGTCAGGTATTCTATGCTATGAAGAACGAGACGGAAAACTACAAACCATACCTCAGCGATGAGGATTCCATCATGGGATACTTTTTCATATCGTTCGATCACTTTACCTGAACTATTCGATATTCGTCCTTATCAGGGCCTCTGATCTTATCGAAAATGTATCAGTAACTATTCGATTCTGAAGCTTTCAAGGGCGTACAAAATAATCGACGGAAATAAAACGATAATATCTGAAAAATACCAGCATCATCAAAAAAGTTTAATTAACAAGTTGGGAGCGAATCTATTCTCTAAAAAATTGCGGAGTTAAGGTTATCACTTTTTAACTTTAGTCGTTAATGTTCCAATTCCTTCTATGCTAATCTCGACTACATCCCCATTCTTTAATCCCTGATCCTTGTTCGGTATTATCGATGTTCCTGTTGTGAGCAGTGTACCGTCCGGTACATCGTTATCGATGAGAAGGTAGCGTATCTGTTTGTCTATTTTCGTTTTCATATTGGATGTGGACGTTGATCCTTCAAAGAAAATCTTGTTGTCTCTAAATATTTTCATTTTTATCTCCTTTGAATACGGGTCGCCGAACTCATCTGGAGTTACGAGATAAGGTCCGAAAGCCGAAGATTTGTTGTATATCTTGGACTCTGGAAGATATAATGGATTCTGCGACTCAATATCCCTTGCAGAAACATCGTCAAATATAGTATATGCGAGCACTTTACCTGTGTGATCTATGATGACCGCCAGTTCAGGCTCTGGAAGTGTCCATTCAGAATCGCTTCTTACACGAATGGTTCCATTATTACCAACAGTAGTTCTCGGCGTTCCCTTGAAAAATATTTCCGGTCTTTCAGCATCATAAACAGTTTCATAGATAGACTTATCCCTTATCCTAGCAACATCAGGATCAGTATACCTCTGCCTGGAGATGAAATATGAAATACCAGACCCCCACATTTCTGGTGGATCACAAGGCGTTATCATCCTTTCCTTCGAATCTAGATTAAGGAAGCTGCTAACATTAACTTTAACTTCACCGAGTATTTCTTCGCCTTTTGATTTACTGAACAAAAAATTAAAGGGATCTTTAATCAAGAAAATTTTGTCATTATCCATTAGATATGACTTACTGAGATTAGCAGTTGCTGTTCGAAATATCTTCAAATCACCACCCCTGATATACCGTTTTCTCGGTAGAATAAAATTCGAGGGCTGCTTCTCCCATCTCCTTCCAGGTATTTGCACCTGAAGATTTTAGCGTACCGAATGGTGCCTGCAGTTCCAGCCCAACCGTTGGCTTGTTTACCTTTATTACACCGGTTTCTATCTCCTCAACGAATCTATTGATCGCTGTATTGTCTTTTGAAACTATAGCAGACGTATGTCCATAGTCAACAGAATTGATTAGTTTTATTGCCTCGTCCAGTGTTGAGACTACAGTAATGGATAAGACCGGCCCGAATATCTCCTCCCTAAATATCTTCATGTCAGGAGAAACAGAATCAAATATAGTAGGCTCAAGGAACAGGTCTGATTTCCCATGCTTTATCTGATTTCCACCGAACATTAGCTTTGCTCCCTCGGCTTTTCCAGACTCAATGTAATCCAAATCGGTTTTCAGCTGTGACTGGTCTACAACAGGGCCCATATTAGTATCCTTTTCAAGACCGTTTCCTACCTTCCATTTCTTGATTGCATCCATCAAACCATTCTTTACTTTCTCATAGACATTCTTATGAACAATTAACCTGCTGGTGGCGGTACATGATTGACCCGTTAAACCAAAAGCCCCTCTAACTGCAAGATTAACAGCAAGATCCAGATCAGCATTTTCATCCACATAAAGGGCATTCTTTCCACCTAGTTCTAACTGAATTCGAGTAAATTTATTTTTTTCGCCGATTAACTTGTATATACTTCTGCCAATTGATAGTGAACCCGTAAAAGAAACTGCGGAAATAACCTCACTTTTTACTATTGCGTCTCCTACTGTTCCTCCAGAGCCTACTGCTAAGACCATGGTATTTTCCGGTAGACCAGCTCTTGTTAGTATATCTAAAAATGCTGCAACAAGCAATGGAGTTTTGGACGCCGGCTTAATTACAACAGCATTACCCATAGCTAACGCTGGTGCCGCTTTCCAGACAGGTATTGATAGGGGGAAGTTCCATGGACTTATAAGACCTATCACGCCCAGTGGTTTTCTTAAAGTGAATATCATTGTATTCACGTCACCTGAAGGTATTACAGAACCACCATATTTAAAAGCAAGTGCTCCATAGAATTTTAAAGTTTCATAAGATCTAATAACTTCAAAAAGGCTGTCATTGTATGTTTTTCCCTCTTCATCCGTCATTAACTTGGCCATAGCCTCTTTTTCGTCTTCCATTATTTCACCAGCTTTGTAAAGTATTCTCCCTCTTACTGGCGGAGTCATACGGAACCATTTTTCATAAGATCTACGAGCTTTTTCAATAATATCATTGACTTCTCCTATAGTTAAAGTTTTTATTTTTGCCAGTGTTTCCCCAGACGCGGGGTTGGTATCCTCATATGTTTTCCCTGATCCATTTATATATTTCGCAGAAAGCGATTCATAGTTATATTTCTCCATTTTCTGACCACTATTGAGATCGATTGATTCTATAAAAGGTCTTTCTTATGTAGTGTAGTAACAGTTCAGTCTGATGTGCTTAACAATTTCATCCAGGTTTAGCATTTCTTTTGATACTTGATGGAGTATCTTCAATGAAATTCTTCCCTCTCAGCTTTGATGTACAGTAGATGGAATATATCTTCGACGTTTCCTAATATCCCAATGATCATTTCTCATCGGTAGGTCGAAACGCTGAATTCATCTCTTTCTGATGGAAATCTGTCGGAATGGACGCGGATGATCGTTAATTTAGCCCTTTTTTTATTCCTTCCCTTCCGGTTTTAACTATTTTTCCATAGCTCACGCTATCTCACCCTGTTTTTTCAATGTGATCATGGTAAGCATATTGTAGCCAAGGCAGAGAAACATCGCCTTGACCATGTACCTTCTCACCATGCTGATGAAGGTAGGTCCTCCATTCATAACCCCTTTCATGACAGAATATGGTCTCTCCCGGAGAACGTTTCTTCGTGATTCTGAGATTTCTCCTTACCTGTTCAATGGTAAGGGGATGATTTCTCGATGCCCTGTCCATGGTTGCATTTATATCTTTACAGTAACCTCCTGCATATCCCTTGTCCTTATAGCATGGAATACCCGGTATTGAGAGATCGACCTAGGAATCATGCAATGATGCCGTGGTAACAACAAATTCCATTATGAGTGGAATGTCTTTTCCCTGTACAGTATGAAGCTTGTTGCCGAAGTGTGATCTATTATGATTCTCTGTCCATGTGTCGTCTTTCGATCTTCCGGTTTTTCCCTCCCTGTGTTCCTTCCTTCTCAATCGTACCTGCTCTAATGCTTTTATCCTTGTGGCTTTCTTTTCCTCCTATGTCATCCTCTTCTTTGTGCCTGATGTGGACTAATCTTTCCTGGGTGTGTTCGCCTTTACGTCTTTCGCCATCTCAGGAGGCACAGGATCAACAGGAACAGGCGGTTTCTTCCTTCCATGCTTGCCGCGATCAGATTCAACGAATGTTGCATCCTGTATTGACCCCTTCTTTATCGAGATGCCACGATCTTCAAGCTGCTTCCATATAAGTTTCCACATAATCTTGTCCTTTCCCGTTGATGACAGTCTCTCCCTGAAAAGCCAGATGGTTCTTGAATCCGGTATTGTTTCGGGATAGTGCAGGAAGTTCCGGAAGTCTATACGGTTGTGAAGTTCCCTTTCCATGGCTTCATTCGAACAGTTGTACATGCTCTGCAGGAACAGTGTCTTGATCATGACGATCTCATCAATGTTGGGTCTTCCGCCTTTATCTGTATCATTCCTTTACAGATCTTTAACGGTGGGTCTTAATGATCCCCAGTCTATCATCGGATCGATCTGTGCAAGTTTGTCCATGGATTTCATGGAGTTGTATGCTTCACGGAGACCGTATTCTATTATGTTGCTCATTGATTATACATTGACGTGCTCCCTTTATCACTTAGACAGTTATAAGAGAGATAATATACTGTAAGTGTGTTGCATAATTCCCCTGTATAATGAAATACAGGGGAGTGATTGGTTTGTATGACTCCAAAGCCAATCACGGCTACAGGCAATAGAAGCAAAAGAAGATATTGGATCGGTTCGGACAGAAGGTATGACAGGTACAACCGATCTCTTGTGAATAGAATTGAGGATCTCATGGACCCATCATTTCTAATGAACTGGAGGAATCTCCTTGCAGATAACAACAGGGGAAAGAGAGGCCATCCTTACAGGACGCCAAATGCGTTCATAACATTCCTTGCAAAATTACGTGAAGTGTACAATGTTCCCTTCAGATCACTGGAGGGAATTGCCAGAATATTTGCAAGGATCACCGGAATAACAGCTGTCTACTACACAAGCATATTCAGAAGAATAAGGAAAATTGTCCCGAATCTTGAATCACATGATGGGAAGCCTGTGGACTGCGCCATTGATTCCACAGGCTTCAAGATCACCATCAGGGGTGATTATCTTGGATCAAAATGGAAAAAAGCAAGGAGGGGATGGTCAAAGCTTCATGCTGTCATATCCATAAATGACGTGTCAGCCATGTCCTTTTCCATCACTGATGAACATGTGCATGATGTAAAGGCCGGAAAGGAACTGCTGAAGTCTGTAAAGGACAGAATCAAAAGGATATTCGCAGACAGGGGTTATGATTCAAAGGCCATATACAACTCATTAGGTGAGAATACAGTAATACCGCCCAGGAAGAATGCATCCACAAGGAGCAGGGGATCACCTGCCAGGGCGAGAATAGCCAGGCAGATCCGGAGTACACCGGAAAAGGAATGGAAGGAATCCGTTGATTATGGAAAACGATGGCATGTGGAGATATATTTCTCGAGCCTGAAGAGAACCATGGGAGAGGTGATAAAGGCCAATAGGCCTGATTACATAGTTCAGGAGATTGCACTGAAGGTGCAGTATTACAATGTTCTAAGAGAGATGACACATGCCTATTGAATTGTGCAACACACTTATATACTGTTAAAGGTATATAAGGGGGAGTCCAAAGGCACGCCGAGGAATAAATATGTCTGGTCAGTGTAAGTCTGATAGCAGGAATTTGCAATTCACGTGCTTAGCAAAGCATACATGCGTACCGGCGACGATACGTTTGAAGTTATGCTATCCGCAAAATCCCAGGCAGCAGCGAAAGCGAATGGAATATAGCACCGTGAGCCCCAAATGGAAGGGTCGATCTTGTCTCTGGAAAGAGAAGACTGTTACTGATGCATTGGAGAATTGCAATACTGCATCAGCCTTCCCGGTGTCCTGCCAGCTGCATGGAATGAAAGATATTTTGGATAACTCGGGAGATCTTGCAGTGTCCATGAACATGCCCCGAGAGGTGGCTGAGTAGTGGTAGTTCGATCTATAACCGAAAGGGAAAGGATCAGCAAAGCACTGCAAGAAGCCGGAGAGGTTAGTAGTATCTATGACGGAAGGTGATCTGCCCCCCTTAATTCTGGACAGATATTCCGTCTTCCAATGAGACATTTTCCATCAACCTCCTTTTCCTTTCAATTCTGTTTTTCATTATTTTCTCCTCCTTTCTTTTTCTCTCTTCCAGGAATTTATCCATGAAGCCATCTTCCTCACGAAATCTTCTTTCAAATTCATCCGGTGGAAGATAATCAATGGATGAATGCGGCCTTACAGTGTTGTAGTCGATGAACGCATGTTCCATCAGATTCCTGGCATCCTCGAATGTTTCCAGATCGTTGACCCATATGTAATCCGTCTTAAGCGAGTTGTGGAACGATTCAATATCTCCATTGTCTTTAGGCGTATGTTTCTGGATATATTCAGATCTTATTCCAGGAATCTTCACTGTGTTCTTGAACACTTCTGATATGTACTGTGGTCCATTGTCCGTTCTAAGAATGAGATCATGGTGATTTCCATCAGGGAACCTGATGGAATAGGCCTTCTCAACTGCCTTGATGCAGTCCCTTGCCGTACATGTTTTTGAAAGCACATAGGATATCCATTTTTTGCTGAAGCAGTCCTTTATGCTCATAAGATAGTGCATTCCGTCATGAACCGTACTGACATAATGGATGTCGGTCTCCCACAACCTGTTTATGTCATCAGGCTTGGTGAGATCCTTTCTTCTGGTACGGTTCTTATGCCTTGCATATGGCAGTGCCAGATCGTTTCTCCTCATTATCCTCCGGACAGTCTTTATGTTCACATGGATGCCGGAATTCCTCAGAAGTGTCCATATCCTCCTGTAACCTTATGTTGTTCTCTCTCCTGATATCCTCTTTATTTCAGTTTCAATGCTTCCGGAAACCCTGGGCTTTCTGCTGGATTTTTCCATCTTACTGTAATATATGGATGATCTGGGGATATCCATTGCCCTGGATATCCTTGCAACCGGCATTTCTTTCTTAAGAGTGCCCACAGCCATCATCCTTTCCTCCCTGGTCGACTTTTTTTTAAAGCATCTATGGCCAGAGCCTGATCTCCAACAAGACGCTTCAGATCATCGATTTCTTTCTGGTATTCATTTCCTCTTGACGATTCACCCAGACCTTTCCTTCCACCTTCAAGGAAACGTTCCTTCCATCTGTGGAACTGTGCAACAGATACTCCATGCCTTCTGCACAGTTCAGCAATGTTTGTTGCTGTAAATGATTCAATGACAATCTGTTCCTTCTGTTCAACTGTGAATTTCTCAGGCATGTAAATCACCCATTCCAAAGAGAGTGTGCAGGAGGTCTGTAAATCCCCCTCTGGACTCCCCCTTATATACCTTTAACAGTATATTATCTCTCTTATAACTGTCTAAGTGATAAAGGGAGCACGTCATCCATGATGTAATCATAGGCGGCATCCATGAGGATGTATTCATGATCTCTGACGGCATCCACCATCGGAAAGGCCATTATACTGTCATGAATGGATGCAGTGGTCACCTTCCATTCCCCTAATGCAGAGGAATCTATGTTCTGGGCAAGATGTGTTTTCCTGCCTTATTAAAATCCCTTTGATCTATAACCCACAAACTGCCAGGATCTTTATATTTTCCTGATCTCCCTTGTCTCTGCGCAGTTGTATGCTTGCAAGTCTTAACAATGAAGCTATCTATGGCAGCATTATCCCACATTGGATTCAATAAGATCAATGATGCCAGCATTGATCTCATGCCAGTCCATTCTCAGAGTTCTGTATGATAGAGAGCGGCAATCTAGAATCTTCAACGTATCAACGCGATTCATGAGTTCCGGATGATTGTTGAAGAATTTGCCTGAGGATCTGTATGAAATGCCGTAAATCTAAAGGTTCACAATGATCTTCACAATAATCCTGCTGGGGAATTTCCTCTTCCGATCTTCAGAAACAATCTTATCCTCTTCCCAAAAGCAGCGGGATATGGTTCGCTTGCATATCCCATCAATATTATTGGATTAATAATGCCTGACAATTATCGAACATTCCATTGATCCTTGGACACCTCACTATATTTTATAGTTGCTTCATTATTTTGAAAATAGAGAGCCGAATACCTTTTTTTGGGCATTTTTAAGGATTGATGACACCCTCTCCTTAGAGAGATTCATCATGATTGCAAGCTCCGAAAGATTGATTTTTCGTGCCTTGTCGAAATAACCGTTCCTTAGAGCACATTGAACTACCATTTTCTCTTTAGGAGTAAGTAAAGTATCAGTTAAATTTGAACCCCATATTTCCTTGTTTGTTTCGTTTTCTAAGTTCTCCCTGTACATCTTTACCACTCTCACATCCTCTTCCTTTTTAAGTGATGTATAGAGATGGTCGTAGTCTTGCTCCACTGCAAAAATATCATAAGTCTCATAACCTGAATGCACAGAGGCGTTTAGAGTTTGAATTTTCAGTTTGTCGAAAAGATGGATCGTCGAACCCTGGGAAGGGAGTGTCATATCCATAATGTAGTATTGCATTGAACCGTGCCTGATGATACTGATGTTATTGAAATCAAAATTCCTACGTATATTGAGGAATAACCTTCGCAGATCTTTTCTATAACTGACAACCCTGACAGCCTGCAATACTCCATTGTTGTAACTTCTTGACATCAACTGATCCTTGTATTCCTCTGTTGTGAAGCGTGTCCAGCAGGAGTCGTGGTGCAGCACTATATGATATATATATTTCGCGTTTTTCATCAGCTTTACATACGGATAGACAATAAAAAGATGAGGTTTTCCCAAAACCATCCAATTTTCAATGATTCATCGGAACGATTGTGAAAATCAGTCTGAATTTCTTCAAATTCACTCTGATGGGGATAATTTTATCCCTATTCTTACTGTATTTTTCATGAATGCCGATGGCTTATGCTGTACGTTCAAGAAATCTTGGCATTAAATTTTCACCCCCACCCTCGGTACTGTCGTGACCATGACTTGGAAGAAATGGAACATACCCTTGAAGGATGCATAGGGATGTTCCACCATTGACTTTATTCGTGATATTCGGAGATTCCTGCGAATACTCTCCATGGTAAGCATGTTACCTCTGACAGAACGATCCATTGTACCATTCGGGGAAACTTGACAGCAGCAGATTCATGCATATTGATCATTAGGTCATGAAAAAGGATTTCGTGAGGGTTTTTGGAAATATTCTTTTGTAATTTCATCAGAGGCTAATTAAAGAGACATGTTGATATATCAAGATAGTAAGTTATTAAATTCTATATTATGTTTCGATATGAAAAATAATCCAAACTCTAATTGTATAACACCAATTGAAGTGGATAGACCCAGAAATATCCCCTGTGAGAATGAGGATAATCAGCTTTCACAGCCTCTTGTTGCAAGCAAAGGTAAATGGAAAAGTGTTCTTTGGAGATTTATCCTTCAAAATGAAAACATAAGGAAGAGGACACATAATGGTGGTCTAAAAGAGGTTTTTTTGCTGGGAAAAGCCCTATATACCTTGTTTTTATATGACTTATCTTATGACCATATCCATTAGAAAAACGGGAGATGGTAATTTTGAATAAAGAGTCAAGAATTGTATTAGTAACAGGGGCCTCCAGCGGAATAGGTTACGCGATTTCCGAGAAACTCGCGCTAAATAGATATAACGTTGAAATGTTAGATATCAGTTCCACCGTTTATGAAAAAGCACGGGAAATAGCTGAGAGAGCAGGATCTACTGTCAGAGGAAGAAAGTGTGATGTTGGAAATTACGAAGAGTGTAAGCTTACGCTTAAGGACTATACACTGGGGAACACCGTTCTGTATGGTATTGTGAATAATGCGGGAATTAATCGTGATGCTCTCTTCAAGAAGATGACATTCGATGAGTGGGACCAAGTCTTGAAAGTGAATCTATACGGCATGTTCAATGTCACAAGCATTTTGCTGGAATCGCTCATTTCTAATGGAGGAGGACGTATCGTGAACATCTCCTCTGCTAGTTGGAATGGAAACATTGGCCAAGCAAACTATGCGGCTGCCAAGGCTGGCGTAATTGGATTTACAAGGACATTATCGAAGGAATTGGGCAGATATAAAATCACCTGCAATGTTATTGTACCGGGGTTCATAAGAACTCCAATGACAGAAAGAGTTCCAGAGAAGATCAAGAACAAATTCATTGAGCGCATACCTCTTGGAAAAATGGGTGAACCGGAGGACGTTGCAAACGCTGTGAAGTTTCTCATGGATGACAGTAGCAGTTACATCACAGGAGAACTGATAGGCATTAATGGTGGTTTCAGCCTATGACAGACTTAATAGAAATTATGAAACGTAACAGTGAGACTATTGCGGATAACTGTTTCATACGATACATGGGAAATTCGATTACTTACGCTGATTTTGTTAGTTATACCAATAGTGTCGCAGAACAGTTTTTCGGTGTCGGGATAGTCTCCGGAGACGTAATTGCAATTATATCTGAAAACATACCACAATTCATAATATGTCAATACGCAACTTGGATGAATAATTGCGTATTTCTTCCGCTGAGTCCAATGGATAGCACTGAAGAAATCAAGTATAAAATCCGAGAATCTAATGTTTCAATATTAATTATAAGTTCAGAGTTTTCGGACAAATTTAAGGGTATCGAGGAAAGTGACCAACTTACCATTCTCTACACCGACCCTGAAACCTTTGGGTTATTTCCGGAAAGCATCAAGGCAATATTTCCGGAAACTGTGCATACCCAGGCAGAACAACTAGATTTAAGGAAAAAGAGCTCATTTGGCAATGAAATATCCGGAGATTCTATCGTCCGTCTTCTCGTATACACTTCTGGCACAACTGGAAACCAAAAAGCCGCAATGATTAGACAAAGTAATATTCAAGCAGCTACAACCATTTACGAGAAATGGTTTAATGTAACGTCTGCTGACATAAATCTGGGGGTATCACCTTTCTTTCACATAACAGGTTTGATTTTTGGAATTGCTCTATCATCATTATGTGGATCAACATTGGTGCTTCCCTACAGATTTTCACCAAAAGAGACTCACTCCCTTATTAAGAATGAAAGGACAACCATTACTATGTATGTGGCTACGGCTTATCGGGCCATGTTGAATGAATGGTCTGCCCTCCCAAACATTAAAAGTGATCTCAAAAGCATGAGGCTCTGGTCCGCGGGTGGTATGCCAATGTCTGTAAAAACTGAAATGGATTGGAATAGACTTACAGGAAAATGGATACACATGGCGTATGGTCTCACAGAAACAACATCTCCAGTTACACTTTGGGATTATCCCTATAAAGGGCCGATAAAAATTCATGGCGCCATTGTATCCTCAGGTAAGCCGGTTTACCAAACAGTGCTGACCTTGAGATCATTAGAGAATGTTAGTTCATTTAATCATAAAAAGACAGGGGAATTGATAGTATCAGGCCCACAGGTAATAGATTCCTATCAAGGATATAAGCTTAATCTGGATGAGACTTTCACAGAAAATGGTTTCAGGACAGGAGACATAGCATTTATTGACAAAGCAGGGTGGGTGTATATAATTGACCGTTTAAAGAACATAATAAACAGTTCCGGATACAAGATCTGGCCAGTAGAGGTTGAAAACTTGATTAGGCAGGTAAGCAGTGTGGAAGATGTGATTGTTATAGGGAGAGAAGACTCCTTCCGAGGTGAAATACCTATAGCATATGTAAAGTTGAAAAAAAATGAATCGTTAATAAAGGATACAGTAAAGGATGAAATTCTAGGCATTTGTAGGCAGAGACTCTCAAGTTTTAAGATTCCGAGGGAAATACATTTCATAGATAGTATTCCATTGTCCCCCTCCGGAAAGATAAACAGAAGGGATGTAGTCAAACTTCTAAAGGAGGTTAAGGAATGATATCTGGCTTCTCTGAAAAGGTGTATAAGAATTACAGTGGTAGTTCCTGGGAACTTATGGATGAAGCTGTAGTATCAGCGCTTGAGGCATCTGACATTGGTAGGGAAAATATTGACGGTCTGATAACAACTTACCTGCCAGGAGTTTTTGGTAAAGAGATCTACCTGCATTTTTTTACTGACCAATTGTCGACTTATCTAAATATCAAGCCTAAAACTATAGAAGTAATTGATTTTGGTGGACCAAGTGTTTTCGCTGCCCTTGAACGAGCGGAGATGCTCATAAGAAATGGTAGAGCAAACAATATCCTCCTTCTGTTTGGAGGAAAAGGGTCATTGGTAAGAAAACAGAAGGCCACAGTTGATTCTCTGGGGGACACGATCTCAAGTGTTTCTAACACACCATTTAGAGACCTGATTCGGCTTTATCCAAATTACAACCCCGTAACGGATTATGCTCTGGTAGCTGCCAAGCATAGCCAGCTGTATGGAACAAGTGATGAAGATAGAGCGGAACTTGTTGTTAAGATGAGAAAGAACGCCATTTCTTCCTCGCGAGCAATGTTCAACACCCCCATATCTGTGGAGGATGTCTTGTCTTCCAAGGTGATATCTTCACCTATGCATTTGCTGGAAATAGTATATCCTGTGGATGGGTTTCATGCTTTTATTGTATCTAAAAAATCTAAAAATATGAGGGATATAGGTGTTCTTAAATATGGGGAGGCACATTGGCCAGACCTGCCACCAGAAATAGATGACATAACGGTTACCCCTGCTGAAGATAGCTCCAAGGAATTCAGAGAAGATATCGCAAGATGTGATGTTTTCGAACTTTACGACTCCTTCAGTATCACCATTATGCTGCAACTTGAAGACATCGGACTTGTAAAAAAAGGAAAGGTAGGTAAATTTTGTGCAGAAACAACATTTTCTAACAATGGTGATCTACCGCTCAACACTAATGGCGGCTCATTGAACATGGGACAGCCAGCTTACATGAGCGGAAGCATACTCCTTTACGAAGCGTTGTTACAGCTTAATGGACTTGCACGCGGAAATCAGGTAAACGGTGCACGGAAGATATTTCTGAATGGTATTGGTGGATGGCATCGGAGTCATTCCGTATCCATAATACTGGGGGAGAAATAGATGTTTCTAGATGGAATATATGAACAATACTACTTCAATTTTTATCAGTTTAGGCTTTCTTATATCGAGTGCCAAGATTGCAAGTACAGATTCTATTATCCGAGGAGCCTTTGTCCAAAATGCAGCAGTCGCAACATTGGTGTTAAACAAGCCAA
>JAKAAI010000049.1 GCA_021797055.1 Thermoplasmata archaeon
AGGTTAAATTGATTCTTCCAGATCATCGAGAATAGATATAGATAACAGGCAATGGGTCCGTGTGGCTAATAGTTAATTACCAACATCATCATACTTACAACAATTACATGTTCATTGTCAAAACGAAAATCTGCACAATGAAAGGAAGTAAAAAGATCTCCGGAAAGCTTTCGTTTGCAAAAAGGACGGCCAAAGAATTTCCCACGCAAAGGTACATGATTAATGAACAAAGTGCTAGAAACATGTTTGTTAATATTGGCAGTAGGAGTTTTTATGGAAGCAGGTTGGAATCAATTTTCGAAATGAAAGAAAAATATAAGTTTGCAACAATTAACCTGCATAGAACGAAACGGTAAGTAATGGTGAATTGTGGTGTGGTTTAATGCCGGAAATTAATGCTGATCTCATGATATTTATGGAAAGAGAAAAGATGAATGACTTCCTGGCTTCAATAGATCCAGATAATATGGGGAAGATAAAACCATCTTTAAATGAGAACCATATTTGTCTGACTATCACCGATGCTAAAATATCGACTATAACAAATGTGATTGATGATATATTAAGGTGCTACGATGTGTTTGAAAAATTAATGGAAGAATGATTACTCTTCCACTTCCACGGTCAGACCGAGTTTCTCTGTAAGTTCCTTGTATCTGTTTCTTATTGTGACTTCAGTCACACCAGCTACCTCGGCAACAGATCTTTGTGTTCTCCTTTCGCCAGTCAGGAGAGATGCAATGTATATTGCAGCAGCTGCAACACCGGTTGGACCCTTGCCTGAAGTCAGATCATTGTCTCTGGCAAGTTTGAGGATGTCGTTTGCTTTCTTCCTTGCCTCTGCTGAAAGTTTAAGCTTGCTGCAGAACCTGTTTACGTAATCATCCGGTTTTGATGGGATTATGTTCAGTTTCAGATACCTGCTCATGATCCTGTATGTCCTTCCAATTTCCTTCTTTTTGACCCTTGTAACAGACGCAATTTCATCAAGTGTCCTTGGTACGTTTGTAAGTCTGCATGCAGCGTATATTGAACCTGCAACTACTCCTTCAATGCTTCTTCCCCTGATCATATTCTGTTTCACTGCCTTTCTGTAAATTACAGCAGCGCTTTCCCTTACGTCATTCGGTATGCTAAGATTTGAAGCCATTCTCTCAAGTTCCTGAAGAGCCTGGGATAGGTTTCTCTCAGCTGCATTGGATACCTTGATCCTCTTCTGCCACTTCCTGAGCCTGTAAAGCTGGGCTCTGTTTCTCGTCGGAATGGATTTTCCATATGAGTCCTTGTTTTTCCATGATATATCGGTGGAAAGACCCTTATCATGAATGGTATAGGTCATGGGTGATCCTGCACGAGCCCTTGACTGGCTCTGGTCAGAATCAAATGCCCTCCATTCTGGTCCCTGATCGATATACGCATCGTCAATCACAAGTCCGCAAGAATTACAGATGAGCTCTCCGCGCTCGTAATCTCTTATTAACTGGACAGATCCACACTCTGGACACTTAGTTATGTTCTCAATGCCTTTTTTTTCTTTTTTTTCTTTCTTTTCTTCCATTTCAATCACTCCTTTACATATACTTCTGGTATGCCTACGACCTTAATCCTGCTCTTTATGACTCCATATGGAGAGGAAACCGGCCCGAGTATCTTTATAATTTTTCCAATATGGTTGTTTCCACTATCAAATACTTTCTCGTAAAGATACTCTTTATCTGCCTTAACGACGATTTCGTCACCTATAACAGAGAGTACTTCAAGTCTCTTCATCAGGATACAGGTATTACTCAGACCATATATTAATATATCGCAAAATCTATTAATATATGCACGTCGTATTATTAAAATCTTTATAAACGGATTTGTGAGTCAAAATGCTAGGAGAGGCTTTAGTGAGTGGGTTTATTAGATAACATATATACTTAAAGCACCGTGGAATTACAAAGTAAATTAATCACTGATCAAGTAATCCCCTTTTGTGCACTACGAAATAATTACCCACGAAGTTGAGATCCCCATAAGAGCGCTAAAATACGCCTCAATTTACGAGGTAGACCTGAACCAGATGAAAATTCTTGTTGATTCGGGGATGTCAGAGCTTGCGATACGCAGTCTGCAACAATCTGGTTTAAAAATTGAACTGGTGGATACTCTTGTAATTACCCATTTGCATATTGATCACATAGGTGGGTCCGTGGCAATACAGGATAAAAGCTCCTGTGATGTCGTCATGGGGGAAAGAGATTATGCAATACTAAAATCCATTGTAGAGGACCCGGAGGGATATAAGAAGGAGTTCACGAGGAGGAGTATTGAGAATGGATTTCCCGAATCGCTTTCCCAATCGATCTCAAGAGGTCTGCCGTTTGAGAAAAATGCTGATCGATTTAGCAAACTGAATGTGACCAGGAAGATCTCAGTGGAGGAGACTATTTACGATGAGATCGAGTGCATACCAGTTCCTGGGCACTCCCCTGGCTCAACCGGCTATTCGATAACCGGCTCTGATATTTTCTTTTCTGGTGATCACATACTTGAAAGAATAACGCCAAATATCAGTGTTTACAATCTGGATCAGGATATGCTCGGTCTGTATCTGAAAAGTCTTGATAAGGTTAAATCCAGGGATTACAAAACATGTTATCCTGGTCATGGTCAGCCATTTTCTGGTATCAATGACAGAATTGAATCCATCAAGACACATCATGCTGATAGATTGAAAGAGATATTGAATGTGGCTAAGGACTGGTCCACGGGATTCGACGTTGCTTCCAGAATAAGATGGAATCGTGGAAGAAAGATTGACTCCATGAACGAAATGGAAAAAAATTTTGCATTTGGCGAAGCGCTGGCACACATGATCCACCTTTACAGGGAGAATAAGATGGAAAGAAAGGAGGAAGGCAACAGGATTTTCTTCAAGACTGTCGAACAATGAAAGTTTTTCTTTCAAATATGGACCTTAAAAGATATTTTTCGCATTCATTAGAAATGCATTTCATCCAATGTGACTAGAAAAGACATAGATATTCAAGAAAGAGGAAAGAGACCTGCGTCAACCGGATATAAAGTAGTGATATATTTATTAGATTATGCTGAAATGATAAGGCAGTTATCTGAAGAGCAAGATTGTTAATATGCAGTCATAAAAGGTGAGTGATCCCATAGGCATGCTTTTTCCAAAAAATGGACTTAAAAGTCTAATTCAAGGGTTGTACTACTGTTCCAAGGTACAAGACAGTTAATGGAACTACGATAATTTCAAAAACTGGCCAGGCAGGTGTTGCGCTATGGCCACTGGCTCCTGAGAGTAACAGAAATCTCATAGATATCTGATAGTAGCTGATGGAACATTACTGCACATCTAAAGGGAAATGGTTTTATATTAGCCATAATGTAGTGTGAATTACCATTGTTTATTGGTGAATATATGGATCAAAAAAATGCTGGAAATGTATCAAAAAGATGTCCGGAGTGCAACTCAGAACATTTGGTGAGAGACTATGAGCGCGGTGAACTGACCTGCAATGATTGCGGTATTGTCCTCGAGGATTCATTTATTGACCAGGGTCCTGAGTGGCGTGCTTTTGACTCAGATCAGGATGACAGACGGGCAAGAACAGGATCCCCTATGACATATTTGAGCCACGACAAGGGTCTCGCTACTGAGATATCCTGGTCAAATAAGGATTACTACGGAAAGAGAATCCCTCACAAGAATCGTGCACAGATATACAGAGTCAGGAAATGGCACCAGAGGATAAGGGTCAGCAATGCTGCAGAGAGGAATCTATCATTAGCGCTACAGATGCTGAATGATAACGGTGCCAAACTTGGAATACCGAAAGATATCAAAGAGACAGCTGCCTTGGTATACAGAAAAGCGGTTGAGAAGAATCTGATCAGGGGAAGGAGCATTGAGAGTATCGTATGTGCTTCAATC
This sequence comes from Thermoplasmata archaeon, assembly GCA_021797055.1. The sequence continues at coordinate 3,944 of JAKAAI010000049.1, forward strand.
TATGCTGCGTGCAGAATGGTCAATCTTCCCAGAACATTGGATGAGATATCAAAAGCTTCTGAGGTCAACAAGAAAAAGATCGGAAAAGCATACAGGCACCTTGCTAAGGAACTCAGCCTGAATATTAAACCAACTACTCCGTATTCCTACGTGGCGCAGTTCTGTAACAAGCTTGATCTCGACAAACAGGCAATTATGATGAGTGAGGACATTGTGCGAAAATCCATCGAGCTCGGAATATCATCCGGTAAGGGACCCACCGGTGTTGCGGCTGCATCCATCTATATTGCATCTGTTGTCCTGAAAAAACCTAGAACACAGAAGGAAATCGCTAAGGTGTCCGGTGTTACTGAGGTCACTATAAGAAACAGGTATAAAGAGATAAGCAAGTCGCTTGGTCTGGAAGATATGGAATGAGGATAGACGTCATTGACAACGGTGGGCAGTGGACCCACCGTGAATGGCGTGTGCTGAGAAATCTCGGTGTTGAATCTAAGATAATTCCAAACACAGTGGAAAGCAGCCAGCTTGATGGTCTAGATGGTCTGGTGCTATCTGGTGGTGCACCGAGCATAGAAACAGAGCTTCCTAAGTTGAAAAATATTGCCTCTTACATAGATGAACATGATTTTCCGATTCTCGGCATATGCCTTGGGGCACAGTTCATTGCACTCCATTTTGGTGGAACAGTTGGATCCGGCATGATTCCAGAATATGGAAAAACAAAAGTCAATATTTTCAAGAAGGAGGGCGTCCTGAAAGGACTTCCAGATTCAATAACTGCATGGGAAAACCACAATGACGAGATAAAGACGCTTCCAGATTCTCTCATATTAGCAGCATCGTCAGAGAACTGCAGGATACAGGGTTTCTACCATAATTCAAAGAGAATATTTGGAGTACAGTTTCATCCCGAGGTAGACAATACAGAATACGGAAAGGAAATATTTTTGAACTTCATTGAGGTATGCCATCAGTGAATATTGGATAATGTGAGGAATATGCTGGTTGAAATCACGAAGCTTTTTGGACTGAAGGTTTATACGCACAAGGGGTCTCTTGTCGGGCAGGTAGATGATGTTATCGTTGATTTCGACAGGACCTCTGTATATGGCATATATATAGAAAGAAGCAACCCTGATCTGGTTGAGAATGGAGCTGCTATATCCATTCCATTCAGAATGGTCAAAGCCATCGATGAAATAGTTATACTGAAGAACTTCCCTGAAAAGGTCAAAGTAAAGAACTGATACTATTTATGAAGGTAATATCCGGTTGTTTTATTATTTGAGATATTGACATACCCATATCTCTCGAACTGAGATATTCCTGCTACCTCCGATACAAGTGGCTCAATCTTGCCGGAGTCATTGTTGCCATCCGGCTTCTGGACACAGAAGTCATTCGAGCCGCTCGGTGCCCAGTGTATTATCTTCATGTCTCTAAGGGAGGCATGACTGTTATCTGAATAGACAAGATTCTCTCCTTTCTTTATAACATTGCACAGATCCTTTAGCCTGAACTTTTCTCCATCGTTCAATGAGTTCCAGTCATTTGAGGTGATATAGATATCCGGTTCCTTGCCGAGATCATAAACCCTTTGCCCCATTGACGGGTTGCCTGGATGAAATGGTGCACTGCTTTTAAGATGGACATCCCCAATTATCTTTACCTTCCTTGGACCAGGCACAAACCAGAGCCTCTTTGCGGTTCCGTCGATCATATCCCTGTTTATGGAATTGAATATCTCCCATGAAAATTCAGAATCGATCTCCCGCATGCCAGAATTGACCCAATATTTTCTTATTGCATCCGGCCTGTAACCACGTTTTTTCATGGATCTGAGAGTGAATAGCCTGATGTCATCCCATCCAGTATATTTGGCATCCCTGATACCTTTTTTCATCAGGCTGGTCTTAAGCATTGCACCTGGAATCCTCACCATGCCATAATGATAGTAAACCGGTTTCTTCCATTCATTATAAGTGAAGATATAAGACTGTTTTTCTGTATTATTGAGATGGTCTTTTCCCCTGATGACATGCGTGAGCTCTAGATAATGATCGTCAATTGCAACGCTGAAATTCATCATCGGATATGCAAAAAAAGTCTTTCCCGTAAGAGGGTGTGTCTCCTCCTTAACCCTGAATGCAATCCAGTCCCTGATTGAGGGATTCGGATGATTCAGATCAGTCTTTACTACAGCAGAAACCTCTCCATGCTTAAAACCCCCATTCAACATCCTGTCGAATTTTTCAAGATTCTCTTCAGGTGAACGATTTCTGTGTGGACATGGGACAGATTGCAGCTTTAACTCCTTGAATCTTTTCTGCTCACACTCACATATATACATATGTCCATTCGCTATGAGTTTTCTAGCTTCTTTGTAGTAAATGTCCATTCTTTTTGACTGAACAACTATTTCATGAACCTTGACGTCAAGCCATTCAAGATCATGCGGTATCATCTCATAGGCATCAAGGTCTATGTTTGCAGGATTGGTGTCCTCAATTCTGAGGAATAATTTACCACCGTATCTCTTCACGTATTCATCATTGAGTATTGCCATCCTCGAATGTCCGATATGAAGTGGGCCAGAAGGCGATGGTGCCAGTCTCATGTATACCTCACCCTCAACACCCTCAAGATCGGGTAGATGGTGCTCCTGAACTTTCTTCTCTTTTATCAGGAGATCAGGCATAAGATCAAGGGCCTTTTTGCTCACATCTGAGACAGGCATCTCGTTTATCAATTTCACTATGTTCGCAACTATGGAAGATACTTCCTTCCCATTTCTTCTGGCATCTGGGAATTCTCCCATTATATGGTTGATTACAGATTTAAAATCTGCCCTTCCATCATGGAGATAAGCATTCCTCAGTGCAATTTTCCATACCGTTTCTTCGTCAGGAAGCAGCTCGATCAACCCTCTTTATTCCTTTTATGTAGTTCAAAAGTTCATCTATGCCTTCGCCTGTCTGAGCCGAGATTGCATACTTCTCTTCCTTCTTTTCAGATATATCTACCTTGGTCTGTACTTTTACGATTTTACTGTTTATTGAGGAATGGATTTCATTGAAGAGGTCATTCTGCTCCTCTTTTGTGTATAATGCGTCCCTGCTGAGATCAATGAAGAAAAGAACAGTTGCATCTATGTATCTCAGCGCAAGGATCGCATTTGTTTCCATCTTGTTTCTCTTTTCCATTGGCCTGTCAAGTATGCCTGGCGTATCGATCAGTTGAATTCTGCTGCCATTATTGTTAAGATATCCGATGAAAATGCTCTGTGTTGTGAAGGGATATGGTGCAACCTTTGGGGAAGCATTTGTTACCTTGGAGAGAAAGGAACTTTTTCCCACGTTTGGCATTCCTGCAATTATGAATGTTTTCGTATCTTCTATCTGTGGAACTTTTCTCATATAGTCCCTGCACTGTGACAGAAAGGCAAGATCATCCGAAAGATCACCGATCAGGGATGCGACCCTACCGTAATATTCCCTCATCCTTGCATTCATCTCTCTTACATCCGTGATGACCTTTAGCTGCCTTATCTTCTGCGTGCTCAGATCCGTAATCTTTTTGGATGTCTTATCCATTTTTGAAAGGCTTATCTTGTATTTATCAAGATCAAACATCATGTCAAGAAGGCTCCTGTAGAAAGGATGGAGGCGGTCAGAAGAAGGAAAGGTTTTGACAAGCCTGTCGAGATTAAAAACACTAACGCTCTCTATTACGGATATCCTGTCCTGTATCTCCTTCCTGACACGCTGCTCCATGGTCGGATAATAAGGTTCCTCTATCTTTGATGCTTTGGAGAAAGCCTTGTCAATCAATTCCTGTGACCTTGGAACTGTAGGTATTTTATTGAACATTTTATATTTTTTAACCTCTAGGTCTTTTCCTTTATGGAATCGTTTATCTTCTGCTCAAGCTCCGGTTTCATTTCAAATATATTATGCGCGTATCTGCAGTGAATTCTTATCCTTGGCATGAGATCCTTTTTCTGTGCTGCCTCATAGTGAAATGAGCAATCATACCCTATATCCCTGCAATCGAATGTGAAAGCCATAAGCATGTATCGTTATTCTGTATAAAACTGATTTCAAACATTTAGGGCGAATAAGTGTTTAACGACTTGCCTGTTTGTATAGAAGGGGGCTCATTTGCCTTGAAATTTTGGATAGCAGGAAACATACTACTGAGTCAACTAGATGTTAGACTTTTTAAACGGGTTTTAACTATGAGATCAATGCTAATAGATGATGAGAGAAATGTCTCCTGTGGTGGAGACCCATTCAATTTTCTTAAGAGCGTACTCAAGGGTATCCATATTCAGCTGGACCCAGGCCAGGATGCTACCGTTCTTGTCATGAAGGAAAAATATCCATACGAAAACAGTATTTTCGAGGGTCTCGCTGGAACTGCAAAACTGAAACTTGTTGAGGTAAAAGAAGTAAACGATGAATTTCACATCGTTGTAAGGAAGCAACAGGCTTAATCTACAAAATACAACATATTTTAACCTTTTTTGACATATACCACGGTATAGAAATGGAAAGTTACGATGCATCACAGATACAGATACTTGAGGGATTAAAGGCTGTAAGAAAAGTTCCTGGCATGTATATCGGGTCCACCGATACCAGGGGCCTACATCATACTGTCTACGAGGTCATTGATAACAGCATTGATGAGTCAGTGGCAGGATTCTGCAAAAATATATCCATTTTAATCGGCAAAGATGGCTCTATTGAGATCGAGGATGACGGCAGGGGAATACCTGTAGATAAGCATCCTAAATATAACAGACCGGCACTTGAGATTGTCCTCACAGAACTGCACAGTGGTGCCAAGTTCGACAAGAAGGTCTATAAAATAACCGGTGGCCTTCATGGGGTTGGTGTGCATGTAGTAAACGCACTCAGCAGGCTACTGATTGCAGTTGTAAAAAGATCGGAAGGCATCTATTACGAAAAGTTCGAGAGAGGTATTCCAACTGGTGGCCTCAAATTTGTTGAAAATGGCAGGTGGGGAAACACAGGCGAGCCAGAAATTGATTCCATAATTCCAAAACTTGCACACGACCATGGTCTGATAATAAAGTTTTATCCAGATCCTGAAATTTTTGAGGATCTGAATTTTTCTTATCAGGTGATCCACGAACGAATTAAGGAACTCGCATTCTTGAATCCTCAGGTTGCTATCTCCATAAGAGATGAGAGAATAGATGCAAGTGAGGTAATGCATTATGAAGGTGGATTATCACAGTTCGTAGAATATTTGGGTGAAGGACACCAGTCAATCCTCAGGGAACCAATCTATAATCTTGAGGAAACTGAAGATACAGTTGTTGAATTCGCATTCCTTTACAATAACAGCACATCAGAGATAATGCAGTCTTATGTCAACAACATAAGCACGGTTGAAGGTGGAACCCATGTTACAGGTTTCAGGGCCGGGCTTTCAAGGGCAGTTCAGGATTACGCCAAGAACCATGATCTTGTGAAAGGTGTCGAATCGATCGTGTCAGATGATGTCCGTGAGGGCCTGGTTGCCGTACTGCATGTAAAGGTAATAGCACCACAGTTCGAGGGCCAGACCAAATCCAAGCTCGGTAACAGCGCTGTAAGGGGAATAGTTCAGAGCTCAACTGAAAAGTATCTTAAATCCTATTTTGAAAGTTTTCCGAATGTAGCGCAGAGCATAGTCAGGCGGGTTATAATGGCAGCAGCTGCCAGGGAGGCTTCCAGGAATGCGAAGGAGCTCGTAAGGAGGAAATCCGCACTTGAAAGCGGTAATTTACCCGGTAAGCTCGCTGATTGTTCCTCCTCAGATCCGGCGAAGGCAGAGCTTTACATTGTGGAAGGTGAATCTGCAGGCGGGTCCGCAAAACAGGCAAGGACGAGGGAATATCAGGCAATCCTTCCTTTGAGAGGTAAAATATTGAATGTAGAAAAGGCAGCGGATATAAAAACGCTGGCGAACGAAGAGATAAGAAATCTTATAACAGTTCTCGGTACAAATATAAAGGACAGCCTGGATATAAATAAGCTCAGATACGGAAAGATAATTATCATGACGGATGCCGATGTCGACGGCGCACATATCAGGACTCTGCTTCTGACATTCTTCTACAGATTCGCAAGGGAGTTGATACAGAATGGAAATCTCTATATCGCTCAGCCACCTCTTTACAGGGTCCAGAAGGGATCAAAGGTCGAGTACGTCTACTCAGAAAAGGAGGTTGACGAAGTAATAAAAAGGATGGGATCAAACGCAGTCGTTCAGCGATTCAAGGGTCTCGGTGAGATGAACCCGTCGCAGCTCTGGGAAACAACAATGAATCCCGAGACAAGGAAACTTCTGCAGGTCACGATTGAGGATGCAGCTTACGCAGAGCGCCTGCTTTCAATACTTATGGGCGAAAAGGTTGAACCAAGGAAGAAGTTTATAGAAGAGAATGCAAAGACAGTAGAAAATATAGATGCGTGATTTTATGATACATTCAAAAAGCATTGAAGATGAGATAAGGGTTTCATACCTTGAATACGCAATGAGCGTTATTGTGAGCAGGGCCATTCCAGATGCACGTGACGGACTTAAACCAGTTCAGAGAAAGATAATTTATGCCATGGGGGAACTCGGATTCACTCATGACAAACCATACAAGAAATCTGCCAGAATAGTGGGAGAAACAATGGGTAAGTACCATCCCCATGGAGACATGGCAATTTATGATGCACTCGCAAGAATGGCGCAGCCCTTCTCCTTGAGGTATCCGCTGATTGACGGGCAGGGTAACTTTGGTTCGATAGACGGTGATTCGCCGGCTGCCATGAGGTATACGGAAGCACGACTTTTATCGATCGCAGAGGACATGATACAGGATCTTGATCGAGAGACTGTTCCTTTCAAGCTCAATTTCGATGGTTCCCTTCAGGAGCCCGAATATTTCCCGTCAAAGATACCACAGCTTCTGATAAATGGGTCATCCGGAATTGCTGTTGGAATGGCTACAAGCCTGGTGCCTCATAACCTGACTGAAATATGCCAGGCGGTTAAGGCAACAGTAGATGATCCCGGTATTTCCCTTGGCAGGATAATGGAGATAGTCAAAGGACCAGATTTTCCAGGTGGTGGTCTTGTCTTCAGGGATGAGGGGATGCTGAGTGCCTATCTTACGGGCAGGGGTAAAGTCAAGGTGAGAGGAGAGGTTGATCTGTCTGAGGAGAAGAGGATTGTAATTACAAGTATCCCGTATGAGATGAATAAGGCAAGATACATAGAGAATCTTGCTGATAAGGTCAAGAACGATCTTATACACGGAATAGTGGATATCAGAGATGAAAGTGACAGGGATGGAATAAGGGTTGTGCTGAAGATCAAGGACGAATCTTCAAAGAATCTTATTCTTAACCAGTTGTATGAGATGACTGAGCTGGAGAAGACTGTGAGCATAATCAATCTCGTGCTTGTGGACAACCAGCCAAAGACTGTCAACATAAAGCAGCTTATCGAAATATTCATTGAACATAGATTGAATATTATCCTCAAGAGATCTGAATTTGACCTGAAAAAGAGCAGAGAAAGGGAGCACATTCTCCAGGGCTTATTCATAGCCGTTTCCAATCTTGATCGTGTAATAGAAATAATAAGATCAAGCAGGGAACCAAAAGACGCGAAGTCCGTCCTGATCGCAGAGTTGAATCTCACTGATGTGCAGGCAGAAGCTATACTGGACATGAGGCTGCAGCGGTTAACAGGTCAGGAGATCTCAAAGATAAAAGAGGATCTCGATGTTATAAGGAAAAAGATCGAAGATTTGATTAAAATAGTTTCAGACGAAAAAGAAAGAAGAAAGATCCTTGTTGCTGAGATGGATGAGTTAATATCGAAATATGGTGACGATAGGAGATCCAAGGTCATCGAGGGCGAGATCACGCGCAGGTCGATGGAGGAATTAATCCCAAAGGAGGATTGCGTAGTCATATTGACAGAGAAAGGTATTGTGAAAAGGGTTTCACTTGATGAATATAGATCACAGAGAAGAGGAGGCAAGGGTATAATAACATCTACTTGGAAGGAAGATGTGATCAGATCAGCTGTCTCAGGAAATTCTCATGATGATATACTCTACTTCACAGATATGGGCAGGGTTTTTGCAGGTAAGGTTTACGAAATTGAAAAGAGGGCCCGCACAAGTAACGGAATATCCGTGCAGTCGTTCCTGAAATTGCAGGACAAAGAGACAGTTAGGCAGATAATGATTCCATCTTTTACCAAAGGCTCACACATATTCATAGCGACCAGGGGTGGCTACATAAAGAAGATTGATTCCGACCAACTTCAGAATATCAGAAGCACAGGAATCAGAATCGTCACTCTGGAGGATGGTGACACAGTTGTGGCCATTGAGGTCATACATGAAAAAGATAAAATTGCTGTTGTTTCGGAGGATGCCAAAATTGCAATATTTGAGCCGGTGCATTTAAGATCTATGGGTAGGCAGGCACGCGGGGTGAGATCGATGCGTTTACCTAGGGGCAGATCTGTATTGACAGCATTTGCCGTTTCCGACGCCGATTATATAATGAGCGTTTCAGAGAAAGGCATTGGAAAAAGGACAAGATCAAGTGAGTTTCCAGTGCATAATCGCGGGACATCAGGTGTTTTCATATTCAGGGAAAACAAAAAGACTGGAAAACTGGTATCCGCTCTCTCCGTACGGGAAGACGATGAGGTTCTCATATTAACCAGAAGGGAGAAATCCATAAGAATTGCAGTTAAGGATATCAGGGAGATTTCCAGGGTCACAAGCGGTGTCAAGCTAGTCGATCTTGAAGGTGATGATATAGTGGTTTCTGTGGCGAGAATATGATCCTATCTTTGCCCATTTGTACCACTACAATTCAATAGAAATCTTCTCTAGGAGTTCCTTCTGCTCTTTTGTTAACTCGACAACCGAGTGCGATCCGTTTGTGTAAACAATCTCCTTTATGCCTGA
>JAKAAI010000050.1 GCA_021797055.1 Thermoplasmata archaeon
CAGGTAGATAATCAGTATTACGCTGTATCCCTCGTGAATATTTACCGATACAATATATCAGCAAATCTCATAATTCTTTATGTTTTTAGTATTTTAGACAACAAAAATCTTTTAATATAGGAACGTTTAAAGTGTCTAAAATAGGAGAAAGCTGAAATGATCGTAGCTGAAGAAATAAATAAACATCCGGAGATTCGGTTTGCTGCAGACTTCGAGATAAGTAAGAATGCATCATTCAAGACAGTGGATGAGTTCGTTAGTCAAATGGGTAATCTGATAAACCCTGACATGCTTATCTTGAGGGTAACTGAAAGTCTTTGCCCACTGTGTGCTGATGAAGAGAAATTCGATCAGATGAGGATACCTGCAATTGTTTATGAAAATGCGGGCGAGGTTAAGTTAATTAAAGAGTGCAAGGAACATGGTATAACAAGGGAGAAGTACTGGGAAGATTATGATATGTATCAGGAAGCAAAGAAATGGGCAGACAAGGGAATAAGGATACTTAACCCGAATGTTGCCTTGCTCGAAGAGAAGATCATATGTCCAACACACTGTGGACTCTGTGTAAAGCACAAATCCCACACAGGTCTTGGAAACATCGTTGTAACCAACCGTTGTGATTTGTCCTGCTGGTACTGCTTCTTCTATGCGAAAGAGGATGAGCCGATTTATGAGCCGTCACAGGACCAGATAAGAATGATGCTCAGGAGAATGAGGAATGAGAAGCCTGTCGGTGCAAATGCAGTCCAGATAACGGGAGGAGAACCCACTATAAGGGATGATATAATAGATGTGATTAAAATAGCCAGGGAAGAGGGCTATGAACACATACAGCTTAACACTAACAGTGTTAGGGCAGCATTCGATCCTGATTTCCCGAAGAAAGTCAGAGAAGTAGGTTCAAATGTCATTTACACATCTTTCGACGGCCCGACTCCCAGGTCAAACCCGAAGAACTTCTGGGAAATTCCTGCGGCTCTTGAGAACTACAAAAATGCTCCACTTGGTGTCGTTCTTGTTCCTACCGTCATAGGTGGAATAAACGATCATTATCTGGGTGACATTATAAGATTTGGTCTCTCAAACATAGATGTTGTGAGGGCGGTTAATTTCCAGCCCGTAAGTCTTGTTGGTAGAATGCCTGACAGAATGAGGGAAAAGCAGAGAGTTACAATCCCAGGCTGCATTAAAAAGATTGAGCAGCAGACCGATGGAATGATCGGCAGGGAGGACTTCTTCACAGTTCCATCTACAACGAAGGTTTCAAACTTTGTCGAGGCCCTTAAAGGCAAGGATATGTACAAGCTCTCCATACATTTCGCGTGCGGAATGGGTACCTACATCTTCAAAGATGGTGACAAGGTTACACCTATTACCAGATTCATAGATGTCAGGGGAATGTTCGAGTACATGGGTGAGCTAGGGGATGAGATGAAAGGATCAACGTTCAAGAGACTGAAGAAAGTTGAATCTGTTTCAAAGTTACTCTTCAATCTCGGCAAGTTCGTTGATTACGAGAAGGCACCGAAAGACTTCAAACTGAAGGACATGGTCTACAATGCATTCACTGATGGTGACTACCATGGGCTAAAGGCATTCCACTACAAGTCAATGTTTGTAGGTTTCATGCATTTCATGGATCCGTACACATATGATGTTGACCGTGTAGAGAGATGTGATATACACTATGCAATGCCAGACGGAAGGGTCGTTCCATTCTGCGCCTTCAATGTGATACCTGAACTTTACAGGGATGCAACCCAGAGGAAATATTCTATACCCGCCAAAATGTACGAAGAGAGAACCGGTAAGGTTCTTAAGAAAGAGAAATACTTCAGGGACTATACAATGGAAGAGAAGCGCAAGATCCTGAAGTTCTATGAGGATAGTATCGGCAGGAAGCTTCGTGAAGACGAGATTGGATTGAACCTCGAAGAAGCAATACCAGTGATCTCCTCGGCAAAGCCCGAGTGAGAATTTTAATTTTTTAATTTTGAATAGATTTAAAACCTTAAAGCACACAGCAGACATAACTGTCAGGATTTACGGGAATAATCCTGAAGGAATTTTACTGAATTCTATAAGTACTTTGGCAACTTTATTTTACAAAAATAAAGTCAGTTTTAATACCTTTCACAAAACTCTGAATCTTCCAAATAAAATAAATCCTTCATATATCGTTTCGATTCTCAACGTGATTATATCTGACCTCGAAACTGATGGAATATTATATTACGAGGGAAATATATCAAATTCCAAACTTGAGCTTAATGGTTACAGGCCAGGGGAACAACTGAAAAAGAAGAATGAAATAAAAGCTGCAACCTTCCACAATATACCTGAGAATTTTATTGGTAATTACATTGACATAACTTTTGACGTATGACATCACTGAATATTGGCGCTTACATAAGTTAAATATTATTCTCATATATCGCCAAACAACATGATATCCTACGTGCCACATAAGATATTTTTTACCAGGGGAATAGGTCGAGCGCCAAGCCAGCTTCAGTCTTTTGAAGAAGCTCTTAGAGATGCGGGAATAGCTCCATACAATCTGATTAGTGTAAGCTCAATTTTTCCCCCGCAGGCAGAGCTAATTTCCCGGGAAGAGGGGACAAAAATGCTAAAACCAGGTCAGATACTTTACACTGTTCTCGCGAGGAATTCTTCAAATGAACAGAACAGGATGCTATCAGCGGCAATAGGCTACGCACTTCCTAAAGATAGAAACAAATGGGGATATCTGAGTGAGCATCACAGTTTTGGAGAGACAGAAAAGCAGGCTGGAGACTTTGCAGAGAAACTTGCAGCAGAAATGCTTGCAAGCACTCTTGGAGAGAGAGAAAATCTTGCACTTGACGAGAAGAGAAATGAATATGTATTGAAAGACAGGATTTTGACAACGAAAAACATATGTTCAACTGCGGTAGTTATGAAGCAGAATGAGTGGACAACTGCAATTGCAGCAGCAGTCCTGATCATGCCGTCTTAGGTGTGCCATGGCTAGTGATATAGAGGCAAAATGGCAGGAAAAATGGCAAAAATCTGCTATTTTCAGTCCAAGAATAGATAATGGAAAGAAGAAATATTTCTTAACGATTCCATGGCCCTATACAAGCGGTTCATTGCATGTTGGCCATGGAAGAACTTACACATTGGGTGACATAATATCTAGATACAAAAGGGCAAGAGGCTTCAATGTCCTATTTCCAATGGCATTTCATGAATCGGGAACACCAGTTCTCTCAATTTCGCAGAAACTGAAAAAGCGGGATCCTTCAACTATTGCTCTTTATACTGAATATTTGAAGGAATATGGTGAAGTTGACATAAATAAGAGACTGAAGGATTTTGAGGATCCTCTGGAAATAGCTACATACTTTTCAAGGGCTATTATACATGACTTCAACAAGATGGGATATTCCATTGATTGGTCAAGAGAGTTCACATCCGCCGAACCAATGTATCAGGAATTTGTAACCTGGCAGTTTAACAAGCTGAATTCACTTGGTTATATCAAACGCGGTGATTATCCTATTCTTTTCAGTGTTGAGGATCAGAACCCTGTTGGCGAGGATGATATCAAGGATGGTGATACTGATAAAGTTTCGATTGAGGAATTCACCGGTATAATATTCAAAGGTGGAAGTTTTTCCCTTGCTGCCGGTTCTCTGCGACCAGAGACAATATACGGAATCACCAATCTATGGATATCCGATAAAGGTACATATGTTCTAATTAAATTATCTGGACAAAATATTGTTGTATCCGAAAACGCAATTGAAAAAATGAAATCACAGAATCTGGATCTTGAAATTATACGAAGAATGGAGAAAAAAGAGATTCTCTCTTCAAAATTCTCTGTACCCGTTGTAGGGACGGAAGTTCCAGTGTATGAAACGGGATTTGTCGATCCGGACAATGCAACAGGAATAGTTTATTCAGTTCCCGCTCACTCTATAATGGATTATGTTGCACTTAGCGAAACCATGCCTGACCTTAAGATACAATACATAATCAATATGCCAAAAGGATCACAGAGCACCGTTCTCGATCTTGTAAAAAAGTTCAAAATCAGAAGCATTGAAGATTCTGACAGTATACAGGAAGCGACACAGATACTGTACAGAGATGAATATTACTCGGGCATCATGAAGGAAGGATGTGGTATTATATCATCAATGCCTGTGCAGCGGGCAAGAGAAAAAATAAGAGATCTTCTCCTGTCAGAAAAACTTGCTTTTCCAATATTTGAAACTAGCCGGAAAGCATGGACTAGAAACGGGTCCAGGGTAATCGTTGCGATCGTTAAGGACCAGTGGTTCCTGGATTATTCCAATGTAGAATGGAAGAAGAAGTCACATGCACTTGTTGACAGAATGATATTTTACCCTGAATATCTGAAGAAGACGTTCAATGATGCGATAGACTGGCTTAAGCTGAGACCATGTGCTAGGCGACGTGGCCTCGGGACAAAACTTCCAATGGATCCTAACTGGGTCATAGAGTCTCTTTCCGATTCGACCATATATCCTGCAGTTTACACAAATGCGCCTTCTCTGAGAAAGATATATGAAAAACTTGGAAAAATTCCAAATGAGATTCTCGATTATATTTTCGGATCTGACGACATTAAAATGCCACGAATAACTGATTCAACAGTTTCTGAACTTGTAAAAGAGGCAAAAAGACAAAAGTCTTACTGGTACGGAGTCGATACCAGGTTGACCACACAGCCACATATATCAAATCATCTCTCCTTTTATATCATGAACCATGTAGCACTCTTTGATGAGCATGATCTTCCGGTTCAGATAATTATATCAGGAATAGTTACGTCAAAAGGTGCAAAGATAGGCAAAAGCAAAGGTAATGTTGTTTCCCTTCCAAGCGTGGTTGAAAACTATTCAGCTGATATATTCAGAATGTTTGTTGCGGTTGGAGCCGACATATCGACGGATCTGGACTGGAATGAAAACGATGTATCCGTTCAGACGAAAAAGATTGAAGCATTTTCTCAGATTATGGAAAATTACAGGAAAACAGAAGCGCCGCTTGTGTATATAGAGAAATGGTTCCTATCCTCCTTTTTCACAAAATACAAAAGCTACATTGATCTGATGGATTCCGGGAACATTCGTGGCGCAAATGTTCACATTTTTCATGAAGTGCTTAACGACCTCAAGTACCTTGAACGCAGGGGTGGAAGGATCGAAGCAGTTCTTCCTGTAATCATAAAACACTGGCTTGTTGCCTTGATGCCGGTGATTCCGCACCTTGCTGAAGAGTACTGGCACAGGCATGTACGGGATACATTCGTGAGCCTGGAAATGCTTCCAGATATACCATCAGGTGTTCTTGATGAATCTTTGCTTGAAATGGAGAATTATCTGATAAAGCTCATAGAGGATATAAGGGAAATAATAAAGGCAACCGGTATAACACCTTCAAAAATTGGAATCGAGGTCAGTGGTGAAACAATTAATACCCTTCTCACACATTTTGAGAGAAACAATTTATCTGAGATACCCGGTCATTACAAACACCTCATCCCTGAATATATGAAGAACAGGAGGAATATATCTGGCACTGCATTCAATGAATTGGATTTCGTCAAAGAGAACCTGTCTTACCTGAGAGAGGTCTTCTCCTGCAGTGTCGAGGTTGATGTTGCATCGATTAAAATTAATGGAAAAAATGCCTGGCCAGGGAGACCGGTGATTCGTCTAGAGAAGTAGGACTGGAATCATAAGATTGTTATAAATACCAGGGATTCGGTTTCATGAAATCTCTCTGGAAGGATAGTGACAGTGGAACAGATCCGCTGTCTCACGAAGTGTATATCTCTCATCTATTGGGCGCTGAAAAAGATCTTGTCTTACATGGTGGCGGGAACACCTCCGTAAAAGTTATCGAATCTGATCATGCGATGAGAGATATTCGCGTACTTCGTGTAAAGGGAAGCGGCTCGGATCTTTCTACGATAACAGCTAGCGGTTTCACAGGGTTAAGAATGGATGATATGCTTCTCGCAAAGAGGATAGATGAGATGGATGATTTCAAAATGGCCGAATACCTGCAGAAAAGCATGGTAAACCCGTCCGAGGCTGCACCGAGCGTTGAGTCTTTCCTCCACGCATTCATAGATTTTACCTACGTGAATCACTCTCATTCTGATGCTTTGCTTTCTATAACCAACACTGATCTGAGTGACAGTGAGATTCAGAAAATACTAGGGGAAGTTGTTGTTTTACCTTATGTACCACCAGGTTTTAAACTTGCAAAGGAAGTCCTGAAGGTTTCAGATAAGCTCAAGAAATCAAGAGGTCTTGTTCTGAGGAATCATGGCCTATTCACGTACTCGAACGATCCAAAAGAATCATATAAAAATCATATCGATCTTGTCACAAGAGCTGAGGAATACTGTCATTCAAGAACTGCTGGAAAGATATTCACGAAACAGCACGGGACTATAACGATAGAGGAGTATACCTTTCTGCCAGTTTTAAGGGGGATCCTATCTAAAAATAAGAGAAAGATACTTGTCATAAATAAATCACCTGAGGCAGTTGAGATCGCAACTTCGGCTGAGGCTGAGGAGATCTGCTCATATGGACCGGCCACTCCTGATATGTTGATAAGGACAAAGTTCGACTTCCTTTATTTAAAGGAACCTGAAAAGGCAGCAGAACTGGTTGAATCATTCAAATCCAATTATGTGAAAGAGCATTCCCTCTACGTGAAAGGTTATCCCATTCATGACCCTTTTCCAGCTGTTATAGTTGTTCGCGGCTACGGCATAATCAGCGCTGGGATATCACATAAGGAAGCATCGATCATTATGGATCAGGCAATGCATTCTTTTAAGGTAAACGGCGTGGCTAGGAAACTGGGAAAACATAAATTTCTGACAAAAAAAGAGGCTTATGAGATGGAATACTGGCCACTCGAAGAGGCTAAGTTGAAGAAATTCAAGCCAAGGAAACTGGAGGGTACAGTTTCAGTTGTTACGGGAGCAGCCAGCGGAATAGGACTAGAGGTTTTCAGAACACTCTCAAAAGCCGGTTCCCATGTTGTCGCAATTGATTTGAACAAGGAAATTGACCAGGTTTCAAAGAAAGTTATGTCTGAAACTGGGATCATCAACCTTCCCCTGTGCGTTGATATATCGGATAATTCACAGGTCTCTTCATCTTTCCTGAAGGTTATCGAGACGTTTGGTGGCGTGGATATAGTGTTCAATAATGCTGGGATTCTAAAGACGGCCCCATTGGAGTCGATAAAGATAGAAGATCTGGATCTTTCATATAATGTCAATTCAAAGGGGACTTTTTTAATCACGCAAAACGCTTTCAGAATAATGAAAAAACAGGGAATAGGTGGAAATTTTGTATTTAATATAACTAAAAATCTAACAAATCCTGGACCCGAAATGACTATGTATGGTTCCACAAAAGCATTTGCCGCCCATCTTTCACACTATGTTGCAAAGGAAGGTGGAAAATATAAGATCAGATCAAATATAATCAATCCAGATAAAATCTTCAGGGGCTCTAAAATATGGGAGGGCGGAGTACTGGAAGCAAGGGCCAAGGCTAAGGGACAGACCGTGGAAGAGTATAAAACTCAGAACCTTCTGGGTATTGAAGTTCTCCCTGAACACGTGGCTGGTGTGGTGATGGCACTGATTGATGACGATGCATTTGGTGCTACAACAGATTGCATGATACCTGTGGATGGCGGTATAAAATAATTATAGCAGATCTCTCAATATCTTGGTTAACCTGAAATCTATTCCAAAACCCCTGATGTCTTTCCTTGCAGTAATAGCATCCCTTATCATATTTGATGAAATCCTGACCTCTCCTCCCCTAAATTTCGCCAATAGATCATACAACCTGTTATAATATCCGAACTCTTTGATCAGAGATTCATGATAAAGCCTCTTTATTTCTTCTACGTTATCAGTTGCCTTAAGTGCCTTTAGCAATAGAAATGCTGATTTCATTGATGGAACAATACCCTCACCTGTAATTGGAGAGACCGTTCCGATAGATTCTCCAATACCAATTACATTAAGATATGACGAATGATCAAAGAGAGGTTTCAACCTGATATTCCTGGATACAATTCTCTCCCTGCTGTATCCAGATAAAGCGCGGCATATTCTTTCATGAGAATCGGACCCAGCACCAATATGGTATTTGCCTTTGATTGGAAAGATCCAGAAGTATCCAGTTCCATGATCAAAATAGTTGAATTCAAAATCATGGCTCTCTTCAGTGTTGGATACATATTCAATGGTTTTCATGGTAAAATCTTCAGTTATTGGAAGATATGACCTGGAGATACCGGTTGCATCAACAACAAGGTCGAAGTTACCGCTAAGTTTCCTCCTTTCCCAGTTTGTCTGAGATATCAGATCTCTTTCAAGGCGGTTTTTATCAAATGTGCACAATCCATTTGATCTGAAGGTAAAGCTTTTGCCTTTCGAATTCCGGAAAGTAACCTTCTCTGCCTTGGATAAAATGTAATCCGTAAAATTCAAACCACACATGGCAATCAGTTCTTTCATCCTTGAAAGATTAGTGGCATAACCGCACGGTATGTAATACCCATCCATTTTCGGATCAAACCCTGTTACATCAAAACCCTCCTTTGTTAAGAGGTTAATGAGAAAGGATCCGGATGAACCAAGTCCAGCTATACCAATTTTCACCTATCGGTATTTTAAAGGTGTGATTTATTCTTTCCAATGGGATTTATTTTTAAGTTTGGCTACGATGGCCAGTCCTTTACAGGATTCCAGTCTGGAAACGGGGAAAACAGTATAGAAGATTCTATCCTGAAAACTCTAAGAAGCATTGGAATCAATGAAAAAATCAGGTCTGCAGCAAGAACAGACCGAGGTGTTTCATCATCAGGCAACGTATTCATGATTCCTGGAGACATTGATGCCAGAAAGATACTGAAGATTTTGAATGCAAAATGCAGGGATATGGTGTTTTACGCTTATGCTCGAGTTGATGATGACTTTAACCCAAGGCACTGTAAATCAAAGTCTTACACATATTTTATTCCCGGAAACTGGTTATTCCTGAGACCAGCATTCTCAAAGTTTGAAGGTGATCACGATTTCTCAGCTTTCTGCAGAAAGGACGGTAGATCAACCCACAGGCGAATCGATAAGATTACAATGATCTACAGGTCAGGATACACAGAGGTAAAATTCACCTCGCAGAGCTTCGTGTGGGAGCAGATCAGATCCATAGTCGGATATTGCCTCTATAATAGTGAATCTGTGCTTCAAACAGATCCATTTTCAAACAGATTAGGAAGGAGAATTGTAGCACCTCCGGAACAACTTATTCTAAATGACATACAATATGGGGGAATAAAATTCATTTACGGACGGCCCGGGAAGAATGTTGAGCATTTACGCAAAATTTCAATTAATCTTCGAACAAGAAGTATAATTCTTGACCGGCTAACTCATATGACAAAGCAACCGCGTTGAAAACTATTTTCCAGCTACAATCGCCGTATAAGTACCATTTATAAGCATGGTTATAAAAGCGCAGGCGATAGCACCCTATGCTATTCTCTGATGCGGTGAAAGTATTCGAGGAAATAGAAAAAACAACCAAAAGGAAGGTCATCACTGATCTTCTAGCAAATCTATTTTCAAAGGCAGGAGACGATCTGAAGAGCCTTGTTTATCTTATACAGGGCAAACTTGCTCCGGATTATGAAGGAATAGAAAGTGGGATGTCTGATAAATATATCTTAAAGGCCATTGCGGATGTTTCAGGTAAAAATGTCGAAGAGGTTACTTCCATGTTCCATAAAATAGGGGATCTTGGTTCGCTTGCAGAAAGTGTTCTGGTATCAAAAGCAAGTAAGATCGCTGAGCCTGTTTCTCTATCAGTAAAGGAAATGCATGGAAAGCTGATGGAGATAGCAAAAGCCAGCGGGAAGGGCAGCACTGGTGAAAGGATTAGGATATATGAGAGTGTAATCGTAAATTCATCACCAGTGGAAGCAAAATACGCCACGCGGATACTTACCGGAAAACTGAGGTTGGGGGCATCAGATATGACTATACTGGCAGCTCTCTCCCTGTGCTTCAATTATGAGAATGGCGAAGAGGTTGAGAATTCGTTTAATCTTCACCCTGACCTTGGTTATATTGCGGATCTGCTGAAAAATGGCGAGCATGACAGAATCCGAGATTCGACACCAGAGCTCGGGGTTCCGATTAAGGTGATGCTTGCTGAACGACTCCCGACGATAGAAGGCATACTTGAAAAGATGGATGGTTTACCAACGGCGTTTGAATTCAAATATGATGGTATAAGATGTCAGTTACATAAGAAATCTGATACAATATGGATATATTCAAGAGGCACAGAAAATCAGACAGAACAATTCCCTGACATTAAAAAGAATGCACTTGAATCCTTCAAGGATTATGATTGCATACTGGACGGTGAAGCGGTACCGATGAATCCAGATACTGGAGAGATTTACCCATTCCAGGCTGTATCTCAGCGGAGAGGCAGAAAATACAATCTCGACAATGCAGTTCATGAAATTCCATTGACCGTTTTTTTGTTTGATATTCTTTACCTTAATGGCAGGTCTCTCGTGAACGCACCTTATCCTGAAAGAAGGTCTATTCTTGAGACTATAGTAAGGGGCGCAACAGGATTTAAGCTTGCTGAAAGGATAGTTTCCTCGGATCCAAAGGAAATTGAAAAATTCTTTGATTTATCGATAGAAAGTGGTTGTGAAGGCGTTGTGGCAAAAAATATGTCCGACAAATCTGTTTACAGGGCTGGCGCCAGAGGATGGCTGTGGATCAAGATGAAACGAGATTATCAATCAGAATTGGCTGACACTCTTGACCTGGTAGTTGTAGGTGCATTTGCAGGCCATGGAAGGCGCAAAGGAACATATGGAGCTCTTTTAATGGCATCATATAATAGGGAAAAGGATACCTTCGAAACTGTCTGCAAGCTCGGTACCGGGTTTACAGACGATGTACTCTTCTCACTCCCTAAAAGATTCGCGGACATTGTGTCCAAAGCAAAACCAGCGAATGTCGACAGCATAATGGTACCTGATGTTTGGATTAACCCGGTTCAGGTTCTTGAGGTGTCAGGCGCCGAGATAACTCTTAGTCCGGTACACACCGCTGCAATAGGAGCCGTAAGTAATGTTGCAGGCCTTGCAGTCAGGTTTCCACGCTTTACCGGAAGGTTCAGGGATGACAAAACACCATTCGACAGCACATCGACTCAGGAAATAGTTAATATGTATAACACACAGGTGAAAAAAACAAAGGCATCAGAATAAAAACTGATGCCTCAAAAATTAAATGTTTAAAAATTAATCGTCTCTGTTTCGTCTGTCATTGTTGCGGTTATAATCATTACCGCCGCGTCTGAAACCGCCGCGTGATCCCCCGCCGCCATATCTTCTGAATTCGTTCTCGTACTCTTTCTCGCTCATGTCAAGAGATTCGTTGATTTCTGTTATCTCTTCCGTGCCATCTGCAAGTGAGCCATACTTTCCGACGTTGAGTCTCATATGCCCTCTTACAAGAGATATGTATCCATTGTCTATGTATACTGTTTTCCCGTCTGATACAAGCTTCGCCTGGTCACCCCAGAGAGATAGTATTACTTTGCCAGAATCATCCGCTAGGACTACTTCCGTGACAGATTTTGGTTCTCCAAATCTGGTCTGTATCTCCTTGGGCTCGCTCACTGAGACAACCTTTCCGAGAACGTTTACACGTCTCGAAGAAGGTGTCAAGTCTTTAATTTTGGTAGTTCCTTCCATTCGATTACTTCCTTTTTGTCTAAAAAGACAAATCGATATCTGAACGACGTATTTAAACTGTTATAAATTGCGAAGAAGCAGAATCACGCTTTTTCCAACGTGAATTCACTTTGCTAATACCTTAAAATCTTTCCGGAACGAGGGAACATATTTTTCATTTTTAAGTATGCCATGTAAAGCGAATAAGAATAAATCCCAAACTCTGATTCTCTATGATTCATTCAAATTTATATGTTATCAAGCAACAAAAACATTGAATTCCAGAGTTTTCTGACTTCGCAAACTCATATCTCACAATTAAACTTTTGTTAAATCAAAAATTTACCCAGCTCGGATGAACAATAATAAATATGTAAGTCGAACTTAAATATGAGATCACATCTTTCGAAGCGATCTGGCAGCCCCAACTTCTCAGACATTTTCATTGGTGGTATCATAATACCTTTTGTGTATCATTCCTGAGAAAGAAATTCATTCCTAATCTCCTTAAGTACAGATTCGTCGCTAATGATTTTAAGGCAAGCGTTAGCTGAAGCAAGTATGCCATTAATCAGGTTT